>JBCBGJ010000118.1:5125-7114 GCA_038526925.1 Pseudomonadota bacterium | reverse complement strand
TTTGGACAGGCATAAATTCGCTGCTTTGATTTTAATCGTCAAAATAGGCGAATTTATGCCTGTCCAAATCACGCGCGATACGCTTGAGTGCCAGAGCAATCAATAGTGCGCGCAAAAAGAACATAGTGCGAACTTGAGGCTCTGAAAAACCTCGCAATCTCAATGCATTGCGCGATTCGAAAATCGTACAGAAACAAATAATCTGCGCATGAAACAATTAGTCCGCGCAAAAACTTTCTGAACTTTTTTACAGTCCGCAAGGATGATGCAGAACGCACGAAAAAGCCCGCGTCAGAGACGCGGGCCTACATGGCAGACAGTTTGTGGAGCGAGAGATTACCCAGTCAGGGCTTCGACAAAGGGATGGTCCCTGCGGTACATTGTCTCGAACCCGCTATGGGTAAACGGCGTGGCGGCCCGGTTCGCCTGTGTCTTGGACACCCAGACGTCAATGAAGTGATCGGCGCGGAGCATTCCACTGCCCTCTACTTTCGCTGCACCGATGGCACCGATCGTCAGCTTGATAGTCAGTCCCCAGCGGAAAGCCCCCGGAGCTACCAGACGATGATAGAAATCTTCGGTAAGGATGCCGTCTTCCACCTGAAGTTCGGACTTCATCGCGTAGCTACCGACGATCTCGTGGACCGTCTCGAAATCATCCGGCAATGAAATGTCCTCGAATTCGATGCGGTTGATCAAGCGGTAGAGCTGCGGCTCCTGTCTCAGATAACCGCTAAGTTCCGGCACACCCGAGAAGATCAGGATCAAGGGCCAATCGTGGGACTTCATCAGCGTCTTGAAGGAGTCGAGGATTGCAAGGCGATCCGTGTCGTTCTTCTTGCGGAAAATGTGCTGTGCTTCGTCGTAGTGGATTCCGACTATACCGGCGAGCTTTGCCTCGTCGACAACACGCTCCCAAATTTCTGCTTGGGTCAGGCGGGCTTTCTCATGGAGTGGAAAGCCGATTGCCCGAATGGTGTTGCGCCCCAGATCCTTCCATCCCTGCGTCCCGGTCAAGATACACTCGGCAAACCGGGCGGGCTGACCTGACGGCAGAGCGATATCGCTGCCATTGAAGCGTTTCAGGAGCTCCCTGATCTCCTTGGTCTTGCCGCTGCCTGACTGACCAGTCACGAGGATACTCTCGGTTTCGAACCGGGCGCCACTTTCCATGCTGCCAAGGTGGTGGCTGAACACCCGCGCGAACTCGGTTTTGAGGCGAACGGCCCGTTTAAGCGGGAAGACGCGGTCCTCAGTGAATGCCGCGGTTTCGCGGATTTCAGGGATGACGAATTCACTCACAGTTTGCTCTCCGTGATGGGTTTGAAGGTGCGTGCTCCTTGGGTGTCGGATGCGGTGTCCTTGGCTGCGTTCTCGGCGCTGGGACGCGTACTCTCAGGGGCCATGTCAGATACGGCATTTTTGGCGTCCGTTTTATCTCTCGACGGAAGGGCATCGGAGACCATGGGCGACGAGGTTGAGGATCTGTCCATGATGCTGCCCGGGGCGACTGTAGGCCCGGTGCGGGCCATGGGGATGTACTCGACGTGAGCCAACTGATCTGCCTGCCTGCGAAGCTCGTCAATCCGCACGTAGGATGAGGGCAGATTTGAGTCGGGGAAAAACCCAGACTCTTTCACACGACGTGCGCGCGCCGCTTTCAAATGCTCGTTGTGAAGCGCACGCTTTTCAGGATTGTCTTCGACAGCGGCGCGCATGTCCGCAATCGCTTCTTCCAACGTGAGGTCGGCGAAAACGGTCATCCGCAGATCCGCCGTGATGATGTCTGTGGTTTCTTCGCTGGTAATGGTCACGTGCCGAAGGTCGTCCGGATCCAGGCAAACTGTGACCTTCTTCGCTTCGCTTCCAGCGAAACTCTGCAATTTCTTTGAATTGTAGGGGATGTTGAAGGCCCTGACACCTTCCGACGTGGTGGTGGCAGATACTTTCTCACCGAAGTGAAGACGAAGCTGTTCCGCATCGACCGCA
>JBCBGJ010000118.1:0-4861 GCA_038526925.1 Pseudomonadota bacterium | reverse complement strand
TCCACCGAGTGATAAGCTCGCCCGGTTGTGATGTTGATGCCCATCCCAAGCTGGCTGGCATACATGTCTGCATTGCGGGCAGCAGTGCCATTATCCGATCTCACCATTTTTGGTTTCACGGGTAGCGCAGGGTCATGTTTGCATCCGTAGCGGACCTTTTCTCGCGTTTTGTCGCGCATTGCCATTCGAAGAAGTTTCTTCTGATGGTCACCATCTGCCGTCTCCGCCAGCAGCCAAGCAAGCGGCATACGGGTCGCGACATCAATCATGAAGAACAACCAGAGTCTGCGGATTTCGCCAGGCTCAAGAGGTGTGCCTTCTTTATCTGCTTCAATCTTCTTGAACTCCACTTCCCCTTTGGAGTTCGTGAAAATCGACAGATACATCTGATCGGTCGCGCAGTAGTCGCCAAATTTCATAGCGCGGATGTTTGTGGATCCGGCGCCATATTTGTTTCGAGAAAATCGATGTCCATTCCGGCCGATCTCCATGATGACTTTGCTAAGTGCGGCAGCTCGTTTCCGCACAGTCACAATGGTTGGGAATTTGAAGCCAAGTAGGATTGCATCCTCAGGCACGTCGAATGCCTCTTTGGCATCTTCGTAAAGCGGTCCAAGTTGAACCTGCTTGGGATCTGCGAACAGGTTCAGAACGTAATCGATGAACCGCTCGCCAACTAAGCAGAGACGGCTGCGCCCCTTTTCCCAACCCTTTTTGTGATGGCGGCGCATGAGCACCACTGGGTTGCGACCAAACTTCAGAAACGTACGGTGCATTTCCTGCAGCTTGCGTCCCTTAGGCAATGAATGAGGCAGGGACGGGCTTCCGATACGCGCCCAAAGAAAGAGATTTTTGTCGTCCGTCAGCTCAGTTGCCACACGGCGGAGACGTTGACGCACATTGCGGCGATCAAGAAATCGCTGGGTGAGCTTAGAACCTTCTTCCTCGAGTTGCTCCATTGCTCTCACCAACCCAAGGCGGGCTCGAACATCGCGGCGCTCTTGCTCAGGAAGTTGCTCGATCCGCTCAAATCCACCCGTGTATTCAAGCAGTTTCTTTTTACTCTCCGCCATCTTCGGCGTGATGAGCTGAGCGTCTTTCGCAGCAATCGACTGATCCACGCGCTCGAACGAAAGCGTCAGGCATTCTCCGTCCTCAATGCCTTCCACGGCATAGCCATCTCGATCCTTGCCGACCACGCGCCACCGCCGCTGATCGAGGATCAGCTCCGAGCCCTCGGGGACTCTGTAGGTCGGCGCGTTTACCATCAGGCGAGCCAAATCCGGGAGTGGTGGCAGATCGTGAGGTGATAGTTTGCACCTAGAACACGCTGGCCAATCAGCCGGAGGATCGCATCGAATGCTTCACCTGGGTGGATGTCACACTGAGCAATGAGATCCCGCATAAACCAGAACGAGATTTTTCTCGCTCGGTCCAAAACGTAAGCATCGACGGCTGCGTCTTTGGTTTCTGTTGCATCCCAAATCCGAAGAAGATTGTCCTGATAGGCCTGAGTGTAGTCATCGGCATTCACGACGATCTTGTCGTCCGCAAAGGACTTTGGCGTTGCTGCGAAAATCGCGTCAATTTCGTTCTGGGTTTTCCACGTTTTCAAACTCGTGCCGTTTCGCACAAAAACAGCGCGCCGAAAATTATCACGGAATGTAATACGCAGATCGAAGCTATGCTTTCTTGGTTTCCCATCGGAGCCACGGAACGCAACTGGGGGCAGCTGAACTTCCAGATGATGCAGCTCCGGCGACAAGAGCGCCTCCAAGGCAACGGCCATTTCGCTGCCGCCATCAAAATGGAACACTTGCCGCTGTCCCTTGGTCGCGGGCGTGGCGATGGTCATTGAAATCCGCTGCGTCGTCGCGCTGCGGGTAAGAGGATTGCGGTATCCAGCGTAGGGCAGAACGTCATGGATCGGCCCCACTTCCAGGGCAGGTTGTTTCTCCTGCTCCCCAGTCGATGTGTCCCAGTCCAAAGGGTAAGTCATAGCTTCTCCGTTCTCGAAAGCGGATGCGATCGAGGTCTCCAGTTCTATTTTGCAGGGATCCGGATCGCGCTTGCACGGGCCCTTCGGAGCCTCTAGCGTTGCAAGCAGTAACGGGCGACCAGCCCTACCTTCATGGCACGCCTTCGGGCGTGCTTTTTTCTTTCATCCGGCGTGCGCCGTTATGCTGATCCTCGTAGTGGATTTGCGCATAGGGTTCAGCGCACCGCTGATTGAGTCAATTCCTATTTTATTTCATACGGTTAGCTTTCCTGCCCTTCCATAAATTCGCACGTTGAACTGCGCCGTCTGAACGAGGATTGCTTCTCGAACTCGTGAGCTAAGCGCTCCTTGCCCGTGTGCTTTGAAGGGGAACTAGGAGGCGAAATTGGTTCCTGGAAGCCTTGGCAGAAGAAATCGATTTCCAATCTGTGGACCAGCTGTCTACTTCACTCAAAACCAAGTGCCTGCCAGCGCCGACGTTGCAGTTCGCCTCGCAGCCATTGCAGCTGGTCATCCGATCCAAGCGCAATATCTTGCGGCATGGTTAAGTCACACACACAGATACAGCGGCCCAGCAGGCCGCCATCGCCGGATGACAGCGCATCCGTGATTGTTTTCTTCAACCTGACCGCCGTCGCATACGCGATGCCGTAGGTGTCCTTGATGCCATGTCCGGTTGGACTGGAGCCTCTCGTCTCATGCTCAATGATCTCGGCTGCCAGCTGAAAATACTTCCGCAAGCTGAGGTGCCGTCCGTGAAGGAACGTCTCGGACGTTACCGAAAACTGCTTGCTACAATTCCGGCAGCGGAAGGATTTTCGCGTTGTGGGCAGGGCTATATTTTTTCCTGAGCACGCGGGGCAGATCAGGCCGGTGGGCCATCGAACTTCTGCAATTCGAGCCTCACAGGCAGTCTCCGTCGGAAAATACGTTGCGATTCCCTCGGCCGGCAACTTCAAGAATAGGGTTAGCCAGTGTACCCGTTCGTCGGTTGGGATGGAGAAATGTCGCCTCATGTCCTGCAGATATCTGAGGCTGGGTCTTTTCGGTAGGCGTCATGCCGTGAATCCTTCATAACCCCAAGACACTGCCTGATGATGGGTAGCGCTCACTGAATTATTTAAGCGTATACACTTGGGAGGCCAAATGATGAAACGCCCGACATTTGACGACATCAGAGCTGAACGAGACCGGTTCATCGGACCGCCGGAGCCGTACCCAGTACCAAAGCTCATACCAGCTTCAGACAAGGCTAAGCTACGGGAGCTATTGGATCGTCTACTGGCCGAGAACATCGCGCAGGGGACTGCTGCCCACCTTAACCGCGCCTCAGAGCGCTGAATGCGAGACCGTGAAGACAAAGATGCTGTTTCTTTACAGGCGGATGCTGTCCAAGACGACAAAGCGATAGATTAACCGCAACAGGTAAACTTGCGAAACGTCGTCTCCCAGCGAGAACTCATGAAACAGCGCCGCTTGCGCTTCCTGCTTTGATCCCATCATCGCCAACCCTCCCGCCCGTCAAGAGAACTGATCCAGCGACCTAAGCGGCGATCAAGGAAGAGTATGTTTACGAGATGGGCGGAAAGCAGTCATTCGCTGCGCGACCACATTCACAAGAAAAGTGAAGTTTGCCGACGGGTTGCTGTTCTTAGCCGCAGCAGCTTTTGCTTTCAGATTGGCAAATTTTCCACTATCTTCCTCAAAAATCAGGGAATTTCTACATGGATGATGAGATTCTTACTATCCCCGAAGTTGCGAAGCTACTGAAGATAAATGAGAAAACCGCCTACAGACTTGCATCTCAGTCTGAAATTCCTGGTTTCAAAGTGGGAGGTAGTTGGAGGTTTCGTGCGGACGAGCTCCGGCGGTGGATGGAAACGCAAGCCGCTAGTGGCAAGAACGAGGGGCAGACATGAAAGAACTTTCTTTCAAAGTCGCTGCCAAGACAGCCAGGCTCTTTGGTCGCGAGAACGTTTCGAATGCCGAAGGTGCCATATCAGAGCTTGTAAAAAACACATATGATGCCGACGCTACAATGTGCCTGGTTTGCTTTATTCCGAGGTTCAGTAGTGCACCTAATAAGCTAAAGAAATCTGAGTTTGATCGACTTCGCGCAATTCATCCAGAGATCGAAGAGTTCTACGCGCAGCAATCCGAGGGTTATGAGCGACGAGACGCTGCTTACAATCTCAACGTCGGGGTTGTCGACAAGCTGGCATCAGGCCTCCTAGATCTTTGGCTGATCGATAACGGTGATGGCATGACCGCGAAGACAATTGGATGGTTATTGGCACCAACAACAAAGAGCAAAATGCGACGTCCGATGGTGGCAGGGCCCGGACAGGTGCCAAAGGAATTGGCAGATTTGCACTCGATCGTCTGGGGTCTGAGTGTCAGCTGTTCTCTAGCTCAGCCACAAGTGAAGCCATCAGCAATTTGGAATGGGTCGTCAATTGGGATGACTTCGACGCTGCCGACAAGACGCTAGAAGATATCAAAGCTGTCTTAAGAGAAGACCAAACTACGTTGGATGAGAGGCTCCGGTTCCTCGATGATCACCCTCCTATCTCAACAGCAGTTTCGCAGCTGGCAGGAAAGGGTTTCAATTGGTTCAAGGGTACCGCTATTCGTATTGGTTTGCTGCGAGATGATTGGCATACACGCGATGTGCAGCACTTGTACAAGATGCTCGCCGAGTTGATACCTCCACTAGACCAGCGGGTACTCAATCTCTTTCTCTTTGATGTCCGAGAACCGAGCAACTATGGCGTTTTGACTGCTGAGGTTCTTGATGATTACGACTACAAGATTGATGCTGAGATTTCTTCAAAGGGAACTGTGACGATCACGCTTGTGAGG
>JBCBGJ010000117.1:0-7167 GCA_038526925.1 Pseudomonadota bacterium | reverse complement strand
CTTTGCGTCGGCAAGTTTGGCTTCTGTCTGCCGCTGCGCAGGAGACAGAAGCCGAACTTGCCATCGCGCGTACGAAGGGGAGTTGGCCGGGTTAAAGCACGCACAGCATCGACCCAGCGATAACTCGCGGCAATCGATGCCTCAGCCTTTAGGCTCGCCTCCAATCCCGTCCAACTCCCCTTCGTACGCGCGATGGCAAGTTCGGCTTCTGTCTCCTGCGCAGCGGCAGACTGGTGAAGTTCCAATAGGCTTACTTCATGCTGCCAGCGGCGCTCTTCATGCGCAATCGTCTGCCGCCGTTCGAAAAAGCCCGCCAACCGCCCCAGCGCCGTTCCAAACAGGCCAAACACTCCACCGCCAGCGGCGCTCGCGGCGACACCAATCAAATCTGCCATAGTTTTTTACTCCCGGGATAAAACCAAATTGCCGGTAGGCGCCGCCGGTCCAGATGCAGGAATGTTTGCGCCAGGCCGAGACCGGTGAATCCCAGCGACTGACTGCGGCGCAAAAGCTCAATTCGGTCTTGACCGCGCAGCGCGATATCCACGGCGAGTCGCTTGTGCCGAGAGCGCGGTGCCCCTCCGATCAAGGCATTCCACTGCGGACACCGATGCGCCGAATTAAGGACAAGAGGCTTGCCGATTTGATCGCGCAGTTCCTGTAAGTGATCGAGGAAGTCTGGGTCGTGCCAATAAGCATGGTCGCAAAACCGTCCTCCACAACCGCAGGCCAATTCAGCGATGAAAAAATTCGGCCAACGCCACGTTGACTGCAATTCCCGATAGGCCAAACTTGCCGACGCAAAGCGCATAAAAAATCCTCGCTCCTGAATTCAGAAGCGAGGATAGATTTTATCGAATTCGGTTGAATCGAGTGTGGACTTTATACCGTGACGGCCGCGCGATCGAAGGCGCGACGGTTCTGCAAAGCTTCGATGGCAGCAACATACTCGGCTTCGAGTTGATCAACATACTCGGCAGTGCTCATCCGGGAATTGACCGCGCCAATCCCCTGCCCGCAGCCCCAGATATCTTTCCAAGCCTTAGCTTCCTGATTGCCGCCCGAGCCGAAGTTCATGGCGCTCGGGTCGCTTTCTGGCAGGTCGTTCGGATTGAGACCCGCTTGCGCGATCGACGGTGCGAGATAATTGCCGTGCACACCGGTGAAGAGGTTTGAGTAGACAATGTCCTTAGCGTCGCTCTCAACAATCATGTCCTTATAGCCATCGACGGCATTGGCCTCGTGGCAAGAGATGAAGGCCGACCCGATATAACCGAAATCGGCGCCCATAGCTTGCGCTGCCGCAACTGCGCCGCCATTGCCCATCGCGCCCGACAAAGCGAGCGGTCCATCAAAGAATTCGCGAATGTCTTGGATCAAAGCGAGGGGTGAAATCGTACCAGCATGGCCGCCAGCCCCTGCCGCGACCGCGATCAAACCATCGGCGCCCTTCTCGAGCGCTTTACGAGCAAAGATCGTGTTGATGATATCATGAAGTACGATGCCACCATAAGAGTGGATCGCCTGATTGACCTCCTCACGTGCGCCCAACGACGTGATGACGACCGGCACTTTGTATTTCACACACATCTCAACATCGTGGTCGAGGCGATTGTTGGTTTTGTGCACGATTTGATTGACCGCAAAAGGAGCAGACGGACGGTCTGGGTTCTTTGCGTCATACTCAGCGAGTTCGGTGGTAATGCGATCGAGCCACTCATCTAGCTGCGCTTCAGGGCGAGCATTCAGGGCCGGAAATGAGCCGATAACACCGGCTTTACACTGCGCGATCACCAAATCAGGGTTTGAAATGATGAAGAGCGGGCTTCCGATGACCGGGATGCGAAGGTTCTGAAGGACAGGAGGTAGCGCCATAATGGTCTCTCATTGCTTTCCGTTTACGTTAGCGGTGAGGTAGCATTCGCGGACCATTAGGCAAGGCCTTCCCACAGGGCATTTGCATGGCTTTGGCGTTGCGTGAGGCTTGCCTCCGAGCGTGCATTGCGCCAAATCCGGGCAAGGAAGATTCCAAAAGGGGTACATCATCTATGGCAGACGGTATGCTCTCGCTCTCCAGTCGCTTCGATGAAGCAACAGAGGCTGACTGGTTAAGTGCGGTCGAGAAAGCGCTGAAAGGCGGCGGGATCGAAAAAATCACACGCCGCACCCGTGACGATCTAAAAGTAAGACCGCTATACCGCGAAACCGATTTTGCCAGCGGCAATGACCCTCGTGGAGCGCCCGGCGAAGCCCCCTTCCTACGCGGCGGCGCCTCCGAGCCAGATCCCTATCTGCCGTGGGATATCCGGCAAAGCTTTTCTCACCCGGACCCGGCCATCACAAATCAGGAAATCATGCGTGACCTGGAACGCGGCGTGACGTCGATCCATTTAGGGATTGAGTGTTCGGGTAAGCGCGGCTGTATCATCACCAATCTCGAACAGTTGAATACGGCGCTAGACGGCATCCGCGCGGATATCGCCACCATTAGTTTGGGGCATCGCGGCGCAGGGTCCGGCGCAAGCGCCGCGGCGCTCTTGGCGCTTTGGGCTGATCAACAAGACGATCCCGGCGCGCAAAAACTCGCCTTCAACATCTCGCCGATCCGGCAACTCAGTTTCACCGGTAAAATTGGCGGCGGCATAGATGCTGCCATGGCGAAGACAGCGGCGCTGGTCAAATCTCTCGCGGCGAAATTCCCCGCCTCGAAAAGCCTCGCCGTCGATGGCCAATCTGCTCACGAAGCCGGCGCGA
This sequence comes from Pseudomonadota bacterium, assembly GCA_038526925.1. Taxonomy (GTDB): domain Bacteria; phylum Pseudomonadota; class Alphaproteobacteria; order Caulobacterales; family Hyphomonadaceae; genus Henriciella. Next base: position 4,413 of record JBCBGJ010000117.1, on the reverse strand, counting down.
GCGAAGCTCAAGAACTCGCCATCCTCCTCGCGGACGCCGTGGATACGCTCCGCAGATTAGATGTAGCCGGTCTTCCCGCCGCTGAGGCATCAAACCAGCTGGTCTTCAAGATCGCTGTGGACGCAAATTACGGCATCGGAATCGCAAAACTCCGCGCGGTGCGCCGCCTTTGGGCTCGTATCCAAGACGCTATGGGGCTAGAGTCGGCACCGATGGAAATTCACGCCGTGACAAGCGCTAGAATGCTGACGCGCTATGATGCATGGGTGAACATATTGCGAGGCACAGCCGCCTGCTTCGCTGCAGCAACCGGCGGCGCCGACGTGATCACGGTGCGGGCGTTCAATGAGAGCTTCAGTGTTCCAGAAGAGCTTGGTCGACGTATCGCGCGCAATACGCAGATCATGGCTATGGAAGAAAGTGGCCTTGGCCGCATCGCTGACCCAAGTGGCGGCGCCTGGTTCACCGAGACCCTCTCAGAAGATCTCGCTCAGGCCGCATGGACCGAGTTCCAACAGATCGAAGCCGAAGGCGGCTTGGTTGAGAGCTTAGTCGCAGGCAAAGTCCAAGCTCGCATCGCCGGAAAACGCGCGGCGTTGATGAAAAACGTCGCCCGCCGAAAGACGCCTGTCACCGGTGTGAGCGAATTCCCTCTCCTAGAAGAAATCTCTGCGCCCGTCGCGGACGTCTCAAGCCCGCCGCGCGGTGATGGGGTAGACCCTATCGGCCTTAAGACCCTGCTGCCTGAGTTCGAAGAAATGCGCGGCGCCGATACGATTGCAGACACGCTGACCTGGATCTCGATTGCAGAACCATTCGAAACGCTGCGCGACCGGTCCGAAGATCATGCGGACAAAACTGGTGCCCGGCCATCAATCTTCCTCGCCACGCTTGGGCCACTGGCCGAACATACTGCCCGCGCTGACTTCGCGCGCAACTTCTTCGCTGCTGGCGGTATTGAGGCAAAAGCGGCGCCGGTTCCTCCGAAGAGCAACGCAGAACTCGCCGCCGCCTTCCAGGCGAGCGGATGCAAGATCGCGGTCCTATGCGGCGGCGACAAACGCTATGCTGAAGAGGCCGCCGAGGCAGCAGGTGCGCTCAAGACCGCCGGCGCTGTGGCCCTTTGGCTGGCTGGAAAGCATGAGGCGGACGGCATAGATGGACATGTCTTTATGGGCTGCGACGTTGTGCATGAACTGACCATCGCACTGGCAGAATTGGGAGTATCGTAAGATGAGTAAGTTCCCAGACTTTACCAAACTCGATCTCGGAGCTCTGGAGCCTGGTAAGGCCGATGCGCGCGAACGTACCCTCGCCACGCCTGAAGGCATCGACTTGGCGACCGCCTATGGCGCGAGCGATGTTAAAGGCCTCGACTTCCTGGACGATTATCCTGGCCTCGCACCATTCGGCCGTGGTCCCTACCCGACCATGTACACGCAGCGACCGTGGACGGTTCGCCAGTATGCAGGCTTCTCGACCGCCGAAGACTCTAATGCATTCTATCGCCGAAACTTAGCGGCGGGCCAAAAAGGCCTCTCCGTTGCCTTCGATCTCGCAACACACCGTGGCTATGACAGTGATCATGTCCGCGTCAGCGGCGATGTCGGCATGGCTGGCGTCGCGATCGACAGCATCTATGATATGCGCACGCTGTTCTCGGGCATCCCGCTTGATCAAATGTCAGTATCAATGACGATGAATGGCGCCGTGCTTCCGATCATGGCGCTTTACATCGTGGCGGCAGAGGAACAAGGCGTCGGACCCGAAAAGCTCGCGGGAACCATTCAGAATGACATTCTGAAAGAGTTCATGGTCCGCAACACTTATATCTATCCGCCAAAGCCCAGCATGCGGATCATTTCGGATATTTTTGCCTACACCTCGCAAAACATGCCGAAGTTCAATTCGATCTCGATCTCTGGCTATCACATGCAAGAAGCCGGTGCGACGGCGGACCTAGAACTGGCATATACCATCGCAGATGGCATCGAATATATCCGTGCTGGCGTGAATGCTGGCCTGGATGTCGACGCGTTTGCACCGCGCCTCAGCTTCTTCTGGGCGATCGGCATGAATACGTTCATGGAAGTCGCAAAGATGCGCGCCGCGCGTTTGATCTGGGCCAAATTGGTGAGTGAGGAATTCTCGCCAAAGAATCCAAAATCAACATCGCTGCGGACGCATTGCCAGACCTCCGGTTGGTCGCTGACGGCGCAAGACGTCTACAACAATGTCATCCGCACATGCCTCGAAGCCATCGCGGCGGCGGGCGGACAGACCCAAAGCCTTCACACCAATTCGTTTGACGAGGCCCTGGCCCTGCCAACGGACTTCTCGGCGCGGATTGCCCGCAACACGCAACTCTTCTTGCAGCAAGAGGCAGGCGCAGCCCAAACCATCGACCCATGGGGTGGTTCCTATTATGTCGAACGACTAACCCACGATCTCGCAGCCAAAGCGCTGACCCATATTGAGGAAGTCGAGAAGCTTGGCGGCATGCGCAAAGCGATCGAAGAAGGCATCCCAAAACTGCGCATCGAGGAAGCTGCCGCAAACACGCAAGCGCGCATCGATAGCGGCGAGCAAACCGTGGTCGGGGTCAATAAGTTCCTGCTCGATGAGGAAGAGGAAGTTCCTGTCTTAAAAGTCGACAATGCAACCGTCCGCCGGATGCAACTCGATAAGTTGGCGCGCCTCAAATCGGATCGCAGCCAAGCTGAAGTCGACGCAAAGCTCGACGCCATTGCAACAGCGGCAGCTGGCACAGAAGGCAACCTGCTCGCCCTCGCCGTCGACGCCGCCCGCGCCAAAGCAACCGTGGGTGAAATCTCTGAAGCCGTCGAGCGCAGCCAAGGACGGCACAAGGCGGTGATCCGTTCGATCAAAGGCGTTTACGGCGCAGGCGTGAAAACAACGGACCGGGCGAAAGAAGCCATGGGCATGGCCGAAGCCTTCGAAGCAAAGCACGGCCGCCGCCCGAAAATCTATATCGCGAAGATGGGTCAAGACGGCCATGATCGCGGCCAGAAAGTCGTGGCATCGGCGCTGATGGATCTTGGCTGGGAGGTCGAAATTGGCCCCCTCTTCCAAACACCCGAAGAGGCCGCGAAAGATGCTCGCGCAGCAGGCGTCGATATCGTTGCGGCGTCATCGCTCGCGGCTGGTCACCTCACCTTGGTGCCGGAACTGAAACGAGCCTTGGGCAATGAAGGTGCCGCCGCGACCCAGATTATTGTCGGGGGCGTGATCCCGCCGCAAGACTTTGATGCGCTCAGAGCCGCTGGGGCCTCGGCCATATTCCCACCTGGAACCGTGATTGCGGACAGTGCTGTGGCGATGCTCGAAATCCTGATAGACGATGACGGCATCCAGGCGGCAGAGTGAGCCTAAAGTCGTCAAACGCTGGCTACGCGCAAGAAGCCCCTCGTCTGCTTCAGCGATATGAAGGCTTGGCATCTGAAACGGTTCACGCTCAATGGCGTCAGTGGATCCCTATTGCGCCGTCGCGCGTTTTGGATATCGGCGCAGGCACCGGGCGCGATGCGGCTTGGTTTGTCTCGCTTGGCCATTCCGTCCTGGCAGTCGAGCCGACAGATGAGTTACGCGAAGGCGCGCAACGGCTTCACCCGGAGCGTAGCATCACCTGGCTTAAGGATCAGCTTCCAGATCTCGCGCAAGTAAAAGCGCGGTCTGAGCTATTTGATGTCATCATGCTCAACGCGGTTTGGATGCACCTGACCGAAGAAGAACGTAAAACCGGATTTGAGACGCTGGTCTCTCTGATGGCACCTGGTGCGAACTTGTTCATGAGCCAGAGACATGGGCCAGTCCCCGAAGGTCGGCGCATGTTTGATGTCAGCGGGGATGAGACGACATCATTCGCGCGCGCGCACGGTCTTAGAATCCTATACAATGAACGCAATGGCTCCCAGCTTGCCGAGAATAGAAATCTCGGTGTCGAGTGGACCTGCCTCGTTTTTGAGAAGTCCTGACACGAGGTGAGCCTTTTCAAGGCGTGTCTTCCGGTCCATCCTCCCTCGAAGAAAAGCGGAGGGAATGATGGATAATTACACAGACTATGATGCCACCGGTTTGGCAGAGCTTGTGCGCAACGGAGATGTCAGTGCCAGTGAGCTGTTGAGTGAAGCCGTCACGCGCGCAACCGCAGCCCAGCAGGACTTGAATTGTTTCTCCGCCATGTTCCCAGAGGTTGGCGAAGGCCAGATCTCAGACGGCTTGCCCGAAGGCCCTTTTTCCGGTGTCCCAATGGCGGTGAAGGATCTCGGCTTTGAGATTGAAGACCAACCGATCACCAATGGATCACTCGCCTTCAAAGGCAACATCGCGACCCGAAACAGTGTTCTGACCGAACAGCGTAAATCCGGCGGCCTTATAGCGCTCGGTCAGAAC
>JBCBGJ010000116.1:0-7183 GCA_038526925.1 Pseudomonadota bacterium | reverse complement strand
TAAAAAGCCGGCCGAAATCCAGCTTTTTATTCAGTCCCACCTGACCTCCTGCCTGATCTACATGATCTCGACTACCGCTTTGAAAAGGTGGGGGAGAATGCGATTCTCGATCTGCCAAACTTCTCTTTATCTGGCCGAAAACGAGAAGTCATACGCCGATCACGGCGTAAGCTCGCTGAACGCGCCGGCGCGACGTTTGAAGTCTCTCTACCGCCGCATAAGTCGGCAACGCTGGAAAACTTGCAAGAGGTCTCGGATCTTTGGTTGGCGACGAATGGCGGACAAGAGAAATCGTTTTCGCTGGGCAGATTTGAAGTCGATTACCTAAACCGTTGTCCAATCGGATTGGTAAAAATTGGCGGGCGCACCGTTGCTTTCGGAAGCCTAATGACGACCCCTGATAAGAGCTGGGCCGGCATAGATCTGATGCGTTACAATCCAGAACACGCCATCACGAACACAATGGATTTTCTATTGGTAGAATTAGTCCTTTGGGCGAAGGATTTTGAGTATCAAAAGTTCGATCTCGCTATGGCGCCGCTCTCAGGTCTCGCCGAAGAGGAGGCGTCTCCGCTTATCGCACAAGTTGGGAGTTTCGTCTTTGAAAAGGGAGAGCGTTTCTACAATTTCAGAGGTCTTAGGCGCTTCAAGCAGAAGTTCGACCCTGACTGGGAGCCGAGATATATCGCGGCGCCGGGATATTGGACCTTGCCAATTCTCTTGGCTCAGGTGGCGTTTTTGACCAATCGCGATGCCGCGAAACAGGACGAAACAGAGCCCGCAAAGAGTGAGCGGACACGCTCGCGAACGTTGAAATAACGAGATATTCACCCAAACGTTGTATCTTGTCGTTTGAACGGATATCGAACCAAAAGTGCGCGGCTGATGAATACCGAAACTGAGAACTTTATGACAGGCTTGATGAAGTGGGATGCTTTATTGGGCCAGCGCGTTTTGGACACGATTTCATTTCTGGTGCCGGCGCTCTTGTTCTCTGCGTTTGCTCTATCGCCCAAGGCTAGCGATTTGCAGAACGCGCTTATCCAGTTTGGGGTCCTCTCCATCTTCCTGGTGGGAAGCGGGATCCGTTTGGTTTCTGGATGGCGGAGACTGCGGAGCTACCGATATCAAATCGGCAGCGCTCTCTTCGACACAGGATGTTTGTTTGCGTTTTTGACCATCATACCAATCGCTTATGGGAGCCCATTCGCGATCAGCCTAAAAGCCCCGACGGCGAACCTTTTATATGTTTTTATCATTGCGCGTGTTGTTCTCTTTGACATTCGCTTGGTTGCTTGGTCGGGCGGGAGCGCTGCGATCGGCTGGATAGGCCTTACTCTACTCTCCGTGCTTGAAAAAAATTCTCCCGGGACGACGCGGGAATTCGTAGAGTACACGATGACGGGAAAGATTTTGATCGGCGCGCAGGTCGAGCACGTGATATCAATTCTTCTGGTGACGATTGTCTCAGCGGCTGTGGTCAACGCCTATCAGAGGGATGGTCTGACAGGATTGCGCAAGAAACGAGATTTTATAGAGGCCTTCAAACGCCGCTTACCGGGACGCAGCCAAAGCGAGCCTTCCGCCCTAATATCTGTCCAAATCGAAAACTGGCATGCCTTAGCGAATGAGGATAAGTCCGCCGCCAACAGTGCCCTAAAAGACGTCGCTGCGGCGCTATTGCGTGCCCCCGTCCCCCACTTCCTCGCGGCGAAATATGAGTCCGATACTATCGTCCTTTGGAAGCGTTGCGCCGAAGATGACACGGCGTTTGAGCACCACTTGGCTCTGCTCAAGCAACTTGCCGACGAACAGATCGCGTCGAAAAGGGTCTCCGTCAAAATAGGGGCTGCACGCGTGCATAACTCGGGAGACGCAACGCTCCAAAATCTCGAACGCGCTTTGGAGTATGCCGCAAATCACGAACACAAAATCCAGATCTTCGATGCGGAATTTCAAGCGTGGATCACGCGCCAGAACGAGTTGATCACCAGAATAGAAACCGCCGCTGATGATGGGCTCCTTGTCGTTCAACATCAGCCGATTATCGACATGATGACAAACCGACTGGCGGGCACGGAAGCCTTGGTGCGACTAAAATGTGAGGACGGGAGCTTTGTTTCGCCAGCAGAGTTTATCCCTCTCGCTGAGAAAACAGGGGCCATCGATAAAGTCGGTGCCCAAGTTCTCGAGACTGCCAGCCGAGATCATTCGACAATGCGTGAAAGCGGCATCGATGAGAATGTTTTTGTAAGCGTCAACGTCGCTCCCCAACAAATCCATGCTTGGGATCGATTAGTATCTGGCGTGGAGAAGGCAATTGCCTCAGGGACCAACCTGAAACTGGAAGTGACCGAATCCAGCGCGGCGCAAGACGCAGGCATGCTGCCCAAGCTGGACCGTCTTGGCGGGTTTGGCGCTAAGCTCGCAATCGACGATTTCGGAACCGGATATTCGTCCCTCGAACGCTTGGGCGACCTTCCCTTCGACACGCTAAAAATCGATATCGCATTCACCCGAAAAATTGGGACAGATGCAGGCTACGCTATGATTGACGCTATCGTGCGAATGGCCAAAGCATCCGGCATGGATATCATTATCGAGGGCATCGAAAACGCTGAGCAACATGCTTTAGCGATGAAGGCTGGCATTCGATATGGCCAAGGCTTCTATTTTAGTCGCCCCGTCAGCGTCGATGAAGTCATCTCACTCGCTGCAACGCAAACCGAATTCGTCAAGACACGCGCTAGCGCTTAAACCGGTCTCGGTTTCAACGCTTATCCGACCGACTCAAAAACGGGGATTGATTGACCGAACGGTGCATTCGCGCCCGCCGCATATCCGCTCTCGACCTCCTTCAAGCGAAGCAGCGGCTCCAGTGCGCCATTCTCTTTCAGCAAATCATCAAGCATATCTCTCGCGTTTTGAGAGGTTTCTAGACGTTGTTCCTGCAGCCGCTGCAAACACCAAACCCGATACTGAGAGACAGGCACGTCGCGATATTGCACGTCTTGGATTAGCGGATCATGCAGCTTTTTTCCGGCTGCATAAGCTTCTGCGTTGGCGCAAAGCGCTTCTAGATGGGTTTCAGCAATTTCTGTGATGAATTGCGCGACATCGTCTGGGATGCCGGAGACCAGCTCACCCTTTATTTTGGAGGCACGCGCATTCCAGACGCGGTATACCCAAGCCATCACGTCCGGATAGTCTTCGCGCATGATGATGCCAGGCTTCGGATCCATAGCGTAGTGCCGAAACAATGGCCCCATAAGACCAATATCCGCAAGCGTGGGTCGATCGCCGAATATGAAAGAGCGATGCTTTACGACCATTCGTAAGAATTCCATCAGCCGATAGTAGGACTGCTCCACATGATCCCAAGTGGTTTGGCTCACGCCATCTTTTTTGACGAAGTTCTTATGCTGGCGGTTTTCGACGCGGATCCGGATCAGCCAACTTGGAACTTTTAAATCACGTCCCATGGCGTCTGCAATTTGGCGCGCTAAAAGCTTTGAGCTTTCCGGGTAGCTCCAGCGATAGTGCATCGCCGGGCGCCATTGCCACTCGTCAGCATAATCTTCGATCAGTTTGCAGACAAAGGCCTGAACAGGGTCATCTGGCAGAATGGCAGGCGCGTCGTACTGCGTTTCAAACCAATCAATCATCGGCGTCGTATCGGTCATCCATCGCCCATCACCCAATTTTACAGCGGGCATCTGCATCGCGCCAGTCTCGGCGGGCAACACTTCGGTGAACTCTTTCCCGGTCAGCGCATGAAAGTCATAGGGGATCTCTTTGTAGCGCAGATACGCTTCAAGCTTTCCGGTGAAGTAAGAGACTTTTAGGCCGTAAACTGTGAGCATCTATTTCTTCCCTTAGCTGGCCGCTCGGCGAGATCGCGCGCGTAATATGAGCGTAACCACCAATGCGACTACCGCGAGTAGAACAACGCCATATCCGATAAGCCGAGGCATATTGCGTTTCAGGACACGCGCACTCGCATTGCGTCGGAGTTGATCATAGGGATTATAGTCCTTCGGCAATGCGATCACTCCGTTCTCGGTGGCGAAACGCTCATAGTCTTCAAGCATTTCAGCTTTTAGATCTGCGTTTGCGCTCGAAAGATCATTCGTTTCGCTCGGATCGGCTTCGATGTTATAGAGCCGCCATTCTGCGTCGCCAAAGGGAAGCGTATTTCGTGTCAGCTTGAATTGGCCTTTGTAGAGAGCTGAATTGCCGCCAAGTTCGAAGCCCACCGGATCGCCTTCACCGTAGACCTGTTCGGCATCGCCCTTCAAAAGCGGCACCAAGCTGCGGCCATCAGTATCGCCGCTCTCGACTCCAGCAAGCTCGCCGAGGGTCGGCGTGAGGTCGGTGACATAGGCGCGCGCATTATTGAAAGTCTCCGCCTCAATGCCTGGTCCGCTGATGATCAATGGAACACGCATGCCGCCTTCGCTCGCGAACGTTTTAAACAAATGGCTAGGGCCCGCGGCAGCACTCGCCCATTCTGCGCCAATCCCGATATTGCTGCCTCTCTCTCCGAGGGTTTCGAAATCGTCATTGTAGCCATTTCGAAGCATCCAATTGCGGAAATTAGAGTCCAAATTCGGTTCCCCAAATTCAGGGCCATTGTCTGATGTGACCACGAAAACTGTATTCTCATAGGCGCCCGTCGATTTAAGGTAATCAATCAACCGCCCGATATGATGATCCATGGCATCGAGCATGCCCGCATTCACCATCATGCGTCGCTCATAATGAGCTTGATCATCCGCGGACAGCTCGTCCCATTTCCGAAGCGATGCGGGGACATCCGGCGCAGCAGTCTCTTCAGGGATCAGGCCAAGCGATTTGGCTCGCGCGATACGATTCATTCGCGTCACGCCCCAGCCATCTTCGTAAACGCCAGTATAGCGATCGGTATACTCGCGCGGCGCCTGCACCGGGATATGGATGGCGAGGAAAGGCAGATAGGCAAAGAATGGCTTATCCGCATCGCGCCCTTCCAAATACTCGACCATTTGATCGACTAAAAACTCAGACGAATAGAAATCATCTGGCAGCGATGTCGGCTCGCCGTCTTCAAACCAAGGCGCGTCCGCATAGAATGGCATGAAACTCTTTTGTTCATAATTATCCGCGCCCGAGGCATCCAGAGTAAACGAACGATCGAAGCCATGATGATTGGGCAAATCACCCGGTCCGTGACCTAGGTGCCACTTGCCCGTCATGAAGGTCTGATAGCCGCCAGCTTTCAATTTCGTGGCGACGGTTTCGACGCCAGGAAGAAGACGCTGACTGTACGCAGGCGAGCGCCGCTGCTCCGGCGTCATAATCTCTGGTAAGGCACCCACCCCAGCCTTGTGACTCGTTAGCCCTGTCAGCAACATAGCTCGCGTTGGCGCACACATCGGTGAGGTGCGATAATTGCTAAACGACATGCCCGCTTCGCTGAGCGCGTCGATGTTTGGCGTCTGCGCTTCACCACCAAAACTACTAAAGTCCATCAGGCCGGCATCATCCACCAAGATGACAACAATGTTTGGTTGCTCGGCATGCGCGGTCAGCGCCAGTTGGCTAAGTGCAGTCGCCAACAACACTTGGCCCAGTCGAATGAGTCTCTGCATGTCTTTTCCTTCATCGCACACGCGTCATTTTCTTTGACAATACGGGGCTCAAGCGAGAAAGAATGCTAAAAAGTTACATTTGGTGCGATGAAAGTCTTCCGAAAGAAAAACAAGAAGCTGTCTGACTTCCTCTCCGAGGATGTCCTAGAGGTGCTGTATGCAGCCGGACGCGAGCAGAGCTATGATGATGGCGAGATGATCCAGCAAAGAGGGGATAAATGGCGCGGTATCTCGATCGTGCAGACTGGTGAAGCGATTGCCGCGAATGTTGGACGTGACGGCTCGATTGTTCCATCCGCGCTGATCAAACCCGGAGATACGTTCGGCGAGTTTACAACCTTCCTCGATCTACCGCGCTCGCACACGATCTTCGCCAATGGGCGGACAAAAATCCGGCACATTAAACGCGACCGGTTTCTTGCTTTGATTGAAGCAGAGCCAGCCATCAGCCAAGCGATGCTGACGCTTACGCTGGAACGCAATTACGAGCTCGTCAGCAACCTGGATTCCAATCGAAGATTATCCCTGCCCGCGCGAGTCGCGCGATTGCTCATCGCGGAGTTTGATAAGACCGAAAAGGCAGGGACTATTGTGTGCCGACAGGAAGACCTGGCCTTCATGATCGGCGTATCGCGGGTAGCCGTCGGTAAAGCCCTGGATAAACTGGCCGCGCAAAGCCTGATCGAAACGGGTTATGGCAAGATTCATGTGCCCGACACTGTTGCGCTAAAAAAGTATCTCAGGCGGCAAGACCCGCTATCATCTACCTAGTCGTTCACGCCGGTATAACGATCTACAATGCGCGATGCATGACCAGCGCGTCGAGATATCCCTCTTTCGGGTGATTGAATGCCTCAGGAAGGTTTCCGACGACTTCAAACCCATACTTTTTCCAAAGCCGAATAGCACCGACATTATTGCTTACAACGAAGTTGAACTGCATCGCTATAAAGCCCTGCAACCTGGCGAAGCTCAATGAGTGTTCACACATAGAACTGGCGATGCCCCGCCCTCGCGCAGCCTCGCTCGTCATGTAACCACAATTGCAAACGTGACTGCCGCCGCCAGCTTGATTGGCTTTGATGTAATAGGTACCGAGCACCTCGCCATCTATCGAGGCAACGAAGACGGTTTTGTCCGGCGCCGTCCAATACGCGATTGCGTCTGCTTCGCTTATGTCGGGCTCGATTGTGTAAGTCTCACCCGCTCGAAACACGGGAATGATGATCTTTGCAATCGCTGAATGGTCCGCGGCGGTGACTTCTCTGATTTCCATGCAATCGATGTCTCTGCTCAGCACCGAATGATCAAGCGGTTTCCGCAAACTGCAATTGCGCCAGCCGCGCATACAACCCGTCTTTGGCCACAAGCTGATCATGGGTACCTTGTTCAACGATTGCGCCTTCATCCATCACGATGATCCGATTGGCCATTCGGACCGTTGATAACCGATGAGCAATGACCAGTGTTGTGCGCCCCTCTGCCGCTTTTGATATTGCGCGTTTGACGGCAGCCTCACTTTCACTGTCGAGGGCGCTGGTCGCCTCGTCGAG
>JBCBGJ010000115.1:0-7205 GCA_038526925.1 Pseudomonadota bacterium | reverse complement strand
CGGTGTCGCCTCCTTATTTGAAGGCGCGAGTGAAACCATCGATCATTTCGACCAGAGTTTGATGGAAGTCGGCCTGCTTGAGGTCTATCGCCGGAACAAGAAAGACTGACGGGACATATGACCAAAAAAAGCGATGAAGAGCTCGTCTTCCTGCCGCTCGGTGGCTGCGGTGAAATCGGCATGAATTTGAACGCATCCGGTTACGGTCCAGCGAGCAATCGCCGATGGATCCTGATTGATGTCGGCGTGACCTTTGGCGGCGATGATACGCCAAGGATTGATCTTATCACCCCGGATCCCGCCTTCCTCGAAGATCAAGGCGACAATATCGATGCGATCTTTCTAACCCATGCGCATGAAGATCATATCGGCGCGATTGGTTTGATCCTGCCGCGCCTGCAGACCAAAGCCCCGATCTATGCAACGCCTTTCACGGCACACCTAGCCCAGGCCAAGCTGATTGAGCGTGGGCTTAAGAAGACAAGTATTGATGTTTTGCCGCTCGGCGCAGAGGTCCAGGCGGGCCCTTTCAAAGTTCGCTACATCACGCTGACGCATTCGATTCCGGAGCCTAATGCACTCGCATTAGAGACGCCGCTCGGCACAATCCTCCATACAGGTGATTGGAAAATCGATCCTGATCCGCAACTCGGCGACGCGACTGATATCGACTCGCTGTCAAAGCTCGGAGACGAAGGCGTGCTTGCCATGGTCTGCGACAGCACGAATGTCTTTGTCGAGGGCGAAAGCGGATCAGAAGGCGTCGTTCGAGAGAATTTGATCAAACTCATCAGCAGCCTGACGGGTCGTGTTGCAGTGACCACATTCGCCTCAAACGTGGCGCGTGTGGCAAGCGTGATAGAGGCGGCGCGCCAAGCTGGGCGGAGCGTCTGTCTGGTCGGGCGGAGCATGCATAAAATCACCGATGCAGCTGTTGCGACCGGCGTGATCAAAGATCTCCCGGACCTGATCAACGAAGATCAAGCGGGCAGTTTGCCGGACGATAACCTTCTATTCCTCTGCACAGGCTCCCAAGGAGAGTCTCGAGCAGCGTTGGGGCGTATCTCGCGAGACGATCATCGTCATATCAGCCTTGGTGATGGCGATACCGTCATCTTCTCAAGCCGAGTTATCCCGGGCAATGAGAAGGGCATCTTTGATATGCAAAATGCACTTGCAGAGAAGGGCGTTCGGATCATCACCGATAAGATGACTGACGGACCAATCCACGTGTCAGGCCACCCAGCACGAGATGAGCTTCGCCGAATGTATCAATGGGTGCGGCCCAAGATCTCGGTGCCGGTCCATGGCGAACGTCGTCATATTGTCGAGCACGCCGCCTACGCCAAGAGTTTGCAAGTTAGCGAAGCTGTGACACCCCGAAACGGCGATTTGATCCGGCTCGCTCCTGGCAAAGCGCAAATTATCGACAATGTCCCGAATGGCCGTCTCTATTTGGACGGAAGCCGCTTAGTGCCGGCTGAAAGCGAAGGCATTCGCGATCGACGCGCGCTTGCCAACTGGGGCTATGTCAGCGTTGCTGTCGCGATTGATGAAGACGGTGATGTCGTGGATGGCCCACTCTTGACTGCCCGCGGGTTGTCCGAGCCAGACGGCAGCTCCGCAGATGAGAGTCTCATAGATGTCGATGAAGCGGCTGAACTCGCGATCAGTGAAATGAAGCGGCGTCGTCGTATGGATGATGACGAGGTCGAACGCGTTCTAGCCCGCGCTGTAAAGAAATCGTGCGAAAGAACATTTGGAAGAAAGCCAATAGTAGACGTGAGTGTTTTGAGAGTCTAATATAGGCTTCATGAATACAAAATCTATTCTATTAGTTTGGTGGACATTTTTTTGGAGAGCGACGCTGGCTGGTTTGATTGCTGGGGCTATTGTTGGTTTTATTGCCGGAGTCTTTCTCGCCCTTGCAGGTCAAGAGCCGCGTATAGGGTGGTGGGTCGCCCAGTTCGTCGGGTTCGTTATCGGAATTCCCGTTAGTATGTGGGCTTTTTTGTCCGCTATCAATCACGATTACAAACGGTTAGAGGTCATCATCCGCTACAAAGAAGATGGTCATGACCTCGACAACAACACCCTTCAAAATCGGCCCGCTTAATCACGTTGGCGTTGCTGTACCTGACATCAAAGACGCCATGGATACCTATCGCACCTTGTATGGGGCGACAGACATCACTGAGCCTTTCGACATGCCCGCACAAGGCGTGAAAGTCTGCTTCGTAAACTTGCCAAATAGCCAAATCGAACTGATTGAGCCGCTGAACGAAGACAGCCCGATCCACAATTTCATCCTGAAGAACCCAAAGGGCGGGCAACATCATGTTTGCTTTGAGGTTGATGATATCAATGTGGCTGTCTCAGAGATCAAGGCACGTGGTGCAACCGTTTTGGGCGAGCCGCGCATTGGCGCGCATGGCACGATGATCATTTTTGTTCATCCCAAGAACTCAAATGGCGTTCTGGTTGAGCTTATGGAAACACCAAAGGATGGGCACCACTAATGGATGCGGTTGGGTTTATCGTCGTCTTTATCATCACTTGGTGGCTCAGCTTTTTTTGCGTCCTCCCAATCGGCGTGCAAGGGCAATTCGAAGATGATGGTGAGGTGATTGAAGGCACCGAAGAAGGGGCGCCCAAGAAACCCATGCTCAAAAAAAAGGTGCTCTGGGCGAGTATCGGAGCGGTCGTTCTAACCCTGGTCGCGCATTTCTTCGTTGTGCCGTGGCTGGCCAGCCAATAATATATGACGACAGATCATAAAAAAGGGGAGGTCTTTCGACCTCCCCTTATTCTTTGTGTGGAGTAAGTATCCGCTAGAAAGCGTAACGGATACCAACTTCAAAGCGTCGATCGTTGACGAAGCTGGAGCGCGCAAAACGCTGGCCAGATTGATCAACTTGCTGACTTGCAAACGCTTTAGTGTCCAGCAGGTTCGCACCCAGTACACTGAGCTGTACGTTATCGGTAACGTCCCATTTGAATGACGCGTCCAGGAAGCCAATTTCTTCTTGAACGATTGGGTTACCCGTAACGAAGTCGCGGTACGAACTGAAGTAATCAGATCTCCAATTGTACGCGAGACGCGCTTCAAATCGATCATCTTGATAGATACCGACCAGGTTACCAGACAGATCAGACAAGCCGAGCAGCTCATCAATGCTGAACCGGAAGACGGTCAGGAAGTCATCAGGGACACCGTCACCATCCGCATCCTGGAATTCAGGAAGTGGTGTGGTTTTGGAGTCGATGATTGTGAAGTTCGCCTGGACACCGAGGTTTCCAAACAGGCCTGGCCATTCTGTAAAGAACTGCTGATAGGCGATTTCGACACCGGTGATCTCACCATCGTTCAGGTTGTTATTCCCTGAGAAAGTGAGCGGGATCGTAAACCCATCAAACGTCGCCGTACCTTCAGTACTGTCGGTAAAGACGATGATGTTCTTGAGGTCCTTATAGAAGGTAGAAACCGTAAACTGACCGTCATCACCGAAGTACCACTCGAAGGAAAGATCGAGGTTGGTTGATTCGATTGGGTCTAGGTTTGGATTTCCGCCATCGATCCGGATCTCATCCGGAAGAATATCGATCACGGCATTCCCGCCACCAGTACCGATCAGGCTAGGATCTGTTACAAATCCAAGCACCGCGCGATGGTTCCGACTTGCATTGAGCTGGTCGATATTCGCTGGTGTCAGAGACTGGCTGGCCGCGAAGCGGATCAGCATCTCGTCATTCAACTCATACTTCAAGTTCAAAGAAGGCAGCAGATACTCGTAGCTATTTGAGATTTCGATCGGCTGATTGGCCTGATCCAAATAGGCTGCGAGCTCTGGCAAGAAAGTCCGTGGGTTGGACCCATCTGAAGCATCGCCGTTCAGCTGAGCAAACTCGCTGAATGTACCGATACCGCCGCCAGTCGTTTCATTGCGGACGTAACGAAGACCAACATTACCGGAAAGAGCCTGACCGTTGTCGAACTCGTTGCCGAAGTTCAGCATACCGTACAGGTTTGTGACTTTCTCATTGACCAAGCCGTCTACACCGCGACCGGCATAGTCGATCACACCATTCTGATTGAGCGGAACCCAGTCAGTGATTTGTAGATTGCCATCATTGTTGATCTGAGTGCTGATCAGAGGCTCAGACGCAATCGAGTTCACGAATGCACCATAGTCCTGAAGCTGTGCCCGTGATGGGAACACAATGCTTGAGTCGCCAGTGAAGACCTGTCCGCGTTGGAAGTCTGCGAAACTGAAGACTTCGAAAGCGTCCGCGTCTTGGCGGTTCGCATAAGGCAAGTATCCGCCATTCCATGGTGGAGCTATGGATGCCCAGTTTAGACCGGCGCTGCGGTTTCTTTGCTCACGCTCAGAATAGCGTGCGCCGAATTTCACAGAGTCGAACCAGCCATCATCGGCAAACTCATACTCCGCATCACCGCGGATAGCGTAGAGGTCACCGGTATTGTCTTCAAACTGGTCAGCTGCGTAGAGCAGGAACGCGTTTGAAGGATCAGCCAGTGATGTCGGTGGAAGACCCGTGCTGCCGCCACGTGGAACCCAAGACTGAAGTGGGGTGTCGGTCACAAACAGGCTGACTTCTGGATTCATCGGATCTGAGAAATCATAGAAATAGTCTGCGAAGTGATCACCACCCGCCCAGAGACGGTTCAGTGTTGCGTCGGCTTCTGTGTAATGGCCGTCAAACTCGAAGAACCACTGATCGTTCGCACGCCATTTGACGTTCGCACTGATGTCTTGAGTAACAGAAGAGCGTTCCTCATACACGGCGAGCGAGCGGAAGTTCGTGCCGAGGCCCTGAGACCCGACGCCGCCATCGCCCAACCAGTCACGAAGACCGTTTGAGATCAAGCCAGACTCATAGAGTCCGCCAGTGACAGGGAAGCGTGTTTCACAAATGCCGATTCCGCCATTCGCGGCTTCACCATTCCCGTTACACTGTGCGATGCCGTCGGACGTGAACGGACGGATGCCATAGCCAGCTTGGCTGGTTGGGAAGTCGAAATTGTTCCAAGACTCAGCGTCTGTGAAGAACTCGAAAGTACGTTCGTCAGACTGTGTATTGTTTTCGACGCGGACGGCTTTGACAGTGATTTCAGTGTTGCCATCTGGAGCACGCCATTGGCCTGCAAGATAGTAACTGTCGCGCTCACGTTCGAACTCGACATCACGGGCCTGCCAACCGCCTGGAAGTGCGATATTCTCGCCAGAGCCGAACGGATCTGGGAGCGCGAGCAATGGACCAAACTGGAAGCCGTGAATGGCTGAGTTCAGTGTTGATGTAGAGAATGAACCAAGTAGACCGAATTCACCGTTTGCTGTGTCCCAGCGATTGCCAAGAACGCCGCTGAAGCCTGGGCTCCATTTGTCAGCAAGGTCTGTATAGGTGCCGTCGGCGATTGCGACTGCAACCAGACCGTCACGGTCAAACGGCTCCAATGTACGAAGGTTCACGACACCCGAGATGCCGCCTTCGATCATGTCTGCTGTTTGGTTTTTAAAGACTTCAACTGCACCGATCAGCTCAGGCGGGATACTTGCCCACTCCAAAGCGCGACCGCCATTGGCTGAGAATGCATCGCGTCCGTTAAACTCTGAACGAACATATTGAAGACCACGAATGATATTGCCCGAACCTTCTGGAGACGGGAAGTCACCGTCACTTCCGCCGAGTTCAAAACGCTGGGTCACAACCCCTGGGACACGTGCGAGTGCTTCAGCAACCGACAGGTCGGGAAGCTGTGAAACGTCCGACGCCGTGATTGAGTCGACGAACGTATCTGAGTCACGTTTTAAGTTCCGGGCTGTTTGAAGCGCGCCGCGAACACCCTGGACAACGATGACGTCCTGACGGGCTTCATCTTCGGTTGTGTTATCGCTAACATTTTCTACCTGAGCGTCCGCGTCCGCGTCGTCTGCCTGCGCCCAAGCGCCGGGCATACCTAACGCTGCAACAAGCGCGGTGCTTCCCAAAAGTGAAAGTTTGTTTGGCCAACGCCGGCCAAGTCTAGACTTAGAATTCACTGATCTACCTCCCTAAATCGAATTCAGTGATATAATTTGACCGCAGCAAATGTGCGGTGATCCCTCATGCGTGATGCGCAGCAAAAGTGGTGCCACATCAATCGCGAAAATATTTTGCTAATTACCTCGCTGCGACCACACTCCCTGGTCGTATTGTTTCCTCGCCAAAATTCGCCCCGGTTGTGAGCAAGTGCTCCGGGTGCTTTTTTCATATTGATAGCGCTATCATTTTTCTTTCCGATAAGGCAAGGGTTGAGTCATAAAAGTGTATTAGAAAACGCAGACACAGGTGTCAGCATGCGAAAAATCTCAAAAGTATGCATCCTAGGTGGGGGAACTGCGGGCTGGATGACGGCTGCTGCGCTATCTAATAAATACAAAGGGTTAGGCGTCGAACTCACCCTTGTTGAATCAGATCAAATCGGAACAGTCGGTGTCGGTGAGGCAACTTTACCACACATCCGTTTTTTTAATGAAACGCTCGGAATCGACGAGCGAACCTTCATGAAAGAGACCGAAGCGACGTTTAAACTTGGAATCGAATTTTGCGATTGGGGTGAGCTCGGAGACAGCTACATTCATCCCTTTGGCGACTATGGTCTGCCGCTTCATGGAATGGATTTTCATCAGCTTTGGTTGCGATTGAAAGGCCTAGGTTTGGCCTCGCGACTAGATGACTATTCATATCCGATTATCGCGGCAGAGCAGGGGCGATTCCAAATTCCAAATGGCGACGTCAACACGATCGGCTCAAACTTTGGCTACGCCTATCAGTTCGATTCGAGCCTCTACGCGAAGTTTCTGAGGCGCTACAGCGAACAGAATGGCGTGCAACGAATCGAGGGCAAAGTCGTTGATTCGGCGCTCAACTCATCGTCTGGAGACGTTGAAAGCGTCACCCTCGAAACTGGAAAGAGTATTGAGGCTGATCTTTATATAGATTGTTCTGGTTTTCGAGGTGTGTTGATCGAACAGGCGCTACAGACCGGATACGACGATTGGTCGGAGTGGCTGCCTTGCAATCGTGCGGTTGCGGTCCCTTGCGAAGCGCGAGGACAACTATTGCCCTACACGCGCGCGACCGCCCGGAAGGCCGGGTGGCAATGGCGAATTCCGCTGCAGCATAGAACTGGCAACGGTCAT
>JBCBGJ010000114.1:0-7220 GCA_038526925.1 Pseudomonadota bacterium | reverse complement strand
TGGTTCGATCAGCTGAGAAATCTGCTCCTCCAACCAGGTCCGGTGGAGATCGATTTGTTCCAACCGGCAGGGCTCACAAACACCTTCACCGATCAAGTCTCGTCGCCAAGCCTCTAGCTCTTTAAGCTGCCGCTCCAGCCAGGCGATAGTGTCCGCGTGCGTCCCAAGCATTTGGGTCTCCTATTCGAATGAAAAGACCTGACCATAATTGCGAATGATTATCAAGTGCAAATATTGCATCTATCCTTCTATTTTGTGTAGCGCGGTCAAAACGCCGGTTATGATGATCGTCATAGCTGACACATCACGATCTGTGGGCTCATTCCTTTGGCACTCCATAGAGCTCCAACCGATGATCTTTTAGATCGAACCCGAGTCGTTTTGCGATCTCAATTTTAAGGGCTTCAAGGTCTGTATCGTGAAACTCTATTATCTCGCCGGTACTTAGATTGATGAGATGATCGTGTTGTTCTTTTTCGGCTTCCTCATAGCGAGCGCGCCCGTTTCCGAAATCGTGTTTCTCGACCAGTCCCTCTTGCTCCAATAAACGCATGGTTCGGTAGACTGTCGCTTGAGCAATTGTCGGATCGAACTCTTTGGCACGATCGTGCAGCATGAGCGCATCGGGATGGTCTTCCGAGTTTTCTAAGGCCCGCAAAATAGCGCGTCGCGCTGTGGTCATGCTCAGTCCAGCATCAAGGCACTTTTGGATGAGATCACTCACGGTTTTTCCAGACCTTATCTTGCATATGCAACTCATTCGCATATTTTGGGGGGCAATGCAAGACAGCGTTCTTGCAGGTTAAGCAAACGCGCCGGTCCGCCGAAGAACGTCGCAAAAGAACAACCAACTGGCCCGAGATTCACTTGCGAATGATTATCAATACGTTCATACTGGATACGTGTTTGACGTAAACAGTCTAGGAAATCATCGATGACAAATACACTAAAACGTTGGTCTCAACTGGGCCTCGGGGTTGCGTTAGCGAGTGGCACGCTGGCAGCTTGCACACCCCAAGAAGACGTAGCTGAAACTTCAGAGACAGAAATTGCCACGGCGACGTCTCCAATAGAAACTGAAGAACCAACCGCTAGCGAAGCAGGCGAAGGTGAAGGCGGTGTCGTTTTCTCTCAAGCTGTGGGCGATCCTGTTGTATTTCTTTCGATCCTCGCCATCACCGAGGCGCACATAATCGCCGCCCGCGATGCGCATGCGTTGGGAGAAAACGCTGCAGCAGCAGAAATGTTCGCCCATCCCGTTTCAGAGGTCTTATTCGAAAGCCAAGACGTTTTTACCCAACTCGGGGTTGCTGATTTTAGCGACAAACTCACTGAAACCTCCGCGGCGGTTCTTGCAGGAGAAACACCAGAGCAAATCAATGCCCGGGCCGATGATATTATCGCCGACCTCCGCGCTGCCTCGGAAAAGTCTCCTACATCCGACGCCAGCTTAGCCAGCGTTGCAGCGGGTGTTGCGGTTGATCAAATCGAACGCGCCGCCGACATGTATCGTATCGCATTGGAATCAGATGCTTATGAACCGTATTTGGACGGCTACGGGTTTCTCAAAGCCGGCGAAGCGGTTTTCCTTGAAAGCGCTGATGCGATTGAAGCAGAAGACAAACAGGCGGCGTCAGCAATTAGAAACGCTATTGCTAAGCTCGGCGACGCGTATCCAAGCGCGGTTCGGCCAGAGACGCTGGACGCAGATTTGGCTTCGGTCACCGTCGCAGCTTCAAACGCGATTATCGCCGTTCAAAACTAGACTGGAGCATCACTCAGCAGGAATAGCGGCGGCTTCGGTTTCAGCCGCTATTTTTGCATTCTGGCGACGTTTTGTCTTTCGCTCAGACGGAGCAAAATATCCCGCCGCGACTGTCATTACACCACAAACTAGCATTCCAAAGTCAACCCACGCGGCGATGCTGTGATCAGCGCTCAGATGCGCGGAGAACCAGTCACCTGTCGTGATGCCATTCAACACCGGTATGCCCATCGCAAGCGCTCCGGTTAGCATCAAAAGCTCCCGTGTCGTTGAATAGTCGTTTCGACGAACAAAGGCATAGGCCAGCCCGATTACCCAAACTCCCAAATACACGGATCCAGTTGCCGCCAATCGTCCTGATTCCGCTCCGACATAGAGTTTATCTAGGTAGAAGATTGAGATGGCCGCGACCGGGAGCCCCATGATCACACCTGTATTGAAGTATCCTAGTCGGTTGTAAAACGTCTCAGACTTGTTTCCTTCATTCCCGTGCTTGCGTCGCTCAATCCACATCATCGACCCTAGCGCCGTGATAACGGATAATGAAAGCCCAAGCACGAAGTATAAGAACTTCAACCAAATCCCGCCATACGTGCCGTAATGCAGGGGCGACATTGCATTCACAAAATGTCCGGCCAATGGCTGTTCTTTGAATGGATCGTCAGTGATGCGCTCTCCCGTAGTGCCATCTACGGAAATAATTTCGACCGTCGACAGCTGAGTATCTGGCGCATAGAAGATGTCGATCTCTGATGTTTCGTCGCCATAATTCCGGACGACGAAACTCTGCGGTTGCTCACCAGTTTCCGGATGGCGAATTTGCGCGATTTCATCGGCACTTAACATCTGAACCTGAACGCCAGTTCGCTCAACTTCCGGACCGAGCACCGCACCGATGAGAGACTCGATGTCGCCCTTGAAAGCGACCGCCGCAGCCAATTGCGAAACCAGCCCAACCACGCCCAAAAACGCTCCCGTGAAAGCGATCATGGCGTAGAAAGGCAAACCCCATAGTCCGACAACCTTGTGACTATCCTGCCATTTCAATCGCTGTGAACGCTTGAGCCGCATAGAGTAGGCTTCTTCGCGAATTTTTGTGTGTGCGACAACGCCTGACAAGATGGCAAGCATTAGGACAACCCCGACAATCCCTACGAGCCAGCGCCCTATTTGGCGACCACCCAGGAAAGTTGGCCAAAGAAAATCGCGGTGAAAGTTCAACGTCCAATATGACAAACCATTCCCACGCTCAGCTATCGGTTCGCCCGTCTCGGCATTCCATCGCTGATTGGCATTCACATGCTTATCGTTCTCGTCGTGATACTGAATGAAGCCCCAAAAATATGGCGTATAAGTCGTGGGATAATTCAGACGAACAAACTCCAACTCCGTTCCGCCCGCAGACGTTTCTTCCACCCAATTCGAGAATACATCATTGATGGGCGGCGTTTCGTCAGAAATTGCGACGCGCAAGTTTGGATCTTCCCAGGTTTTGATCTCATTATCGAAGAGCGCGAAAGTGCCAGTTAAAGCGACAATGTAGACAATCAATCCGAGCGTGATGCCTGTCCACGAGTGGAGGTCGTAGTTCCGGAGGTGACGCGCGCGATCCATAGCTTTACCTTAAACTGGAGCTGGAACCATAGCGACGACAACGCCGCTAACGATTGAAATTGTTATCAGTGCGCTCGCCACACGCCAGCCTTTTTTATCCCAATAGCAAAAAAACTGAAAGCCGAGCCAGATCAATGGCACCGCCAACGAGAGCCAAAGGGCGAGCGAGCGAAACTCAAATGGCAGAGTCAGCAACAAGACAGCCCCAAAAAGGATTGCGGCAACCAGAGACCAAAATATAACGCTTGTCAGACGAGGCGCTTTCCAGGTTGCGACCCCAAGGAGGCCGACGACGAAGAGTAAAATGCCGATGGTCACTGGGCTCATAACACTGCTCCAAAGATACCGACAAATCCGATCCCTGCCGCAACCATAGCAATGGGCGCATGCCAGCTCGGTCTTTGGGCAGCAATGAAAAGGCCAAGAACAAAAACGAGGCTGAGCATTCCAAGCCAAATTGGTACGCCGCGGAGCCACCCTTGAAGCGGCGCCATAAGCATCAGCGAAACTAGAAACAGAATCGCAGCAACAAAGCGCAATCCAAATCGCATTTGCTTGGACGCTTTAACCTGAGCATACGCCGCGCGACGTTCGTCCGCCTGATACAACAAAGCGCAGGCAACATACAAAAAGCAAAGAGAAGTTAAGACGGTTAGCATTATTCTACACTGGAGGAGCCATCCGTAAACGGCTCCTCCGCGTGCCTTCCCCCTTTAGAACCTGGCTTCGAGTTGCAACGCGAACGTTTGAGGTCTCCCAAATCTCGCGAATTGAGGATCGTTAAAGTTGTTGGCTGGATCGAAGGTGAAGAGCGAGGTCACATACTCTTCATCGAAGACATTGTCCCCGGTGAGGTAAATACCGAAATTGTCATTCCGCCACCCTGCACGAAAGTTTACTAGCGTGCGCTCATCAATTGTCTTTTGTTCTTGGGGGCGGGCGAGTTGGCTGAAAGAGGCAGATGCGAAATTTGCATTACCATTCACGATCCAATTGTCCTTCTGCCAGGTAAATCCACCAGCCAAGGTCAGGTCAGGGGCGTTGATGAAAGTGTTTCCTGCAAAATCAAACCCGGTCGCTCCATTAACTTCGCAAGTCTCCAGGCCATCTGTATTCACAATCGAAACCGTCGCACAGAAATCAGTAAACTCAGATTCTGCAATGCCGATGGACCCATATACATCGAGGTTATCTGTAGCCTCATACTGAGTTTCGATTTCCAGGCCCATGACCTCAGATGCGCCCGCATTCTGCGTTTCGCTGTCGAATGTGTTCGAGCTCAGCTGCACATTTACTTGTTGGTCTGTCCAGTCCGTGAAAAATGCATTGGCGTTGACGGTCAGGCGATCATCAAGCCACTTGCTTCGGAAAGAAGCTTCGTAATTCCATGTGTATTCCGCATCAAACGTGTAGGACGTTGCGGTTGCTGCATTGATACCGACACCCCCAGAACGATATCCGCGCTGAACAATAAAATTCAGACTGCGTCGATCATCAATGTCCCAGCCAATTCCGAATTTTGGAAGGAAGGCATCGAAACTCGGAGACTGCAGCGTGGTTTCTTCTTCTGTCGCGTCGAGCGCATTCGCAACAAGCAATCCATTCACTTGTGTGATGACGGCAGCGATGGGAGGAAACGCCGCCGGATCTGGAAGCGGCGTTACGATACTCACCTCATTGCCTGTCGTGATGGTTTGCTCTTCCACGTCGTATCTGAATCCGCCGAACAACCTGACACTATCGGTTAAGTCGTAGGTGAAGTCAGCGAAGATTGCTTGGGTTTCAACTTCGACGGGGTTTTGTTGGACCGCGTTGATCAAGAAGCCACCGGCATACAACGGAACTACCGCAGCTGCTGTCTGCTGTCCCTGCGCCTGCGCAACCGCCAAAGGAATGCCAGCTTCAACCAGCTGCAGCGTTACAAGCCCTGCGACTGTCGGTCCCAAATTCGCTTGGGTGACGACATCAAATGTAAAAGTTGTGTCGAAAAACTGCTGGCTTTCAATTTGGGAAATATACCCTCCCAAAACGCCTTCAAGACGGTCACCAGCATAACTCAGCAGGAACTCCTGAGTGAACGACTCGGTATCAATATTTTGTCCAAAAAACTCTAGGTCATCCGGTGTGCGGTCAGTGTCGCCTGAACGTTCTCGCTCCAGTTCACTATAAGTTGTGATGGATTTAAAAGAGAAACGGTCATTGATTTCGTAATCAATCGTGGCAACGCCTAGATCATAAACGGTGTCGTCCATGTAAGGCCGATTTACTGGAAGTTGACGATTGTCGTTCGCATCTGGAATGTCGAATAATGCAATCGTCTCCCCGAATTTTCGGTCGTCGTGCGTATAAGACAAACGCACTTGCAGATCCGGAATGGCACTCGGCTCGATCAGCACTTTTCCGCGAATATTGAGCGTTTCATTTTCATCTTCGAACCCACCTGAGAACGTGTTTTCGACGAGTCCTTCTGTCTCGCTAACTTCCGCACCCAAACGGAACGCGACCTGATCCTCAAGGATCGGCCCACCAATCGCAGCGCCGAATCGTCGTTCTTCATCGCCAGTGCTAAAAACGGCGCGGGCCCGCCCTTGCCAATCATAGGTCGGTTCCGCCGTATTAATCACGACAGCTCCTGCCAATGCGTTGCGACCTTGCAGCGTTGACTGAGGACCGCGCAAGAACTCGATCTGTTCAATGTCCCAGATGTTTAGCGGGCCGCCGCGCACAGCATCGCGCGAAATAGGCGCGCCGTCGACGTAGATCGTTGCGAGGTCGGAAAACCCAGCACCGCTGACATTTTCGTTGCTGATGCCGCGAATGGAAAATCCTCTGTCATCAAATCGCGTTGCGATGTTTGCAGTCCGCGAAATCGCATCAGCCAAGTCGTTGATGTTCTGAGTTTGGATATCGACCTGCGTCACGACCGCGACGCTCTCGGGCGTATCTTGCAAAGACCGGTCAATCTTTTGACCGGTAACGATGATGGTATCTTGTCGCGCTTCCGCATCGGTATCGATACCATTTATTTCTTGAGCTGTTGCACCCGCAGCCAAAAGCGCCGCGAATGACGCCGCCGTCGCAAATTTGATCATCTCGATCCTCATTGAATTCCCAATTTTGCGGTACGGCTATACTGCCAAAAATGATATTGCAACCTATTCTCAATATCAAGAACTACGGAATCGGCGTTTGGGAACAATTGTGGCTTTAGCGTGACATATGAACGTGGTTTGGCGCGCGCGTGTTTTCGTGCAAAATACAAGCGTGATGGACAGGTACAGAATCAACGCACGCCGGCCGCGGGTCTCTCCTCTCAGACGGAAACAAGCAATCGACGCACCGAACAGTGGCCAGCCAACCTCCACAAAGAGTTCGAATTTGCGCACCAATCCAAAGCGACACAAAATCATCAAAGGCGCTATCCAAGCGATAGACCGATATGGGTTAGCTGGTGCCACGGTAACCAAAATTACGAGTTCAGCAGGCGTTTCGCGCGGCGCTTACTTGCACCACTTCAAAACCAAGCACGACCTCTATGAAGCGGTGGCAATCGTGATCGTGAATCATATGTTCCAACGCTTCGCACGGTCATGGCCTACCTCTTCGCATTCGGTGGCAGAAATCCGTCAACTACTGCACGCTGCCTGGGACGAAGCGTTCATGCGCGCCGAAGGGAAGGTCTACATGGAGCTTCTACACGCAGCGCGTACGGATCAGGTTATCGCACATCATATGCGCCGGCCGGCACTCAGAGCATTGCGGATATTCGGTTGGGCGGCGCGCATGAACGCTTCGTCCCAGGCAGCGTGCAGTAGTTGACGGATTTCTGCCACCGAATGCG
>JBCBGJ010000113.1:0-7223 GCA_038526925.1 Pseudomonadota bacterium | reverse complement strand
CGTACAGCCGCGTGATAAGAGCTTCATTATAGTGCTCACTCAAATCGCCGAGAGAGAACTGGTATTCCATGGACTGATCTGAATGAGAGGCCAGGATAAGGAATTCATGGGTTTCTGATTCATATAAAAACCCACCAAAATCTGCCTCGATCGATTTGAGTGAGCACTATAATGAAGCTCTTATCACGCGGCTGTACGCGAATGGGGCGACTGACGATCACAATTTGATACCGTCTATGAACACGCAAAAACTGCTCTTTTCAAATCAGCAAAGCGTTTCCGTCGAGTTACTGCCATTCGAACTCGTCATTTATCAGTTCGGAAAAGATGGCTCTGGATTTCAGTGGAATGGCCAACATAGCTCGTCCAGTACCCCGGGCATTGCATTCGATGATGTCGTTTTTGGAACTGAGAGCCCCGATGTTTTGCACGGCATGAGTGGGGATGATGAACTTCATGGCTTGGGCGGCGACGATAAGATTTGGGGTGGTGATGGGAATGATTTGATCTATGGCGAGGATGGTTCAGACGAAATACTTGCGGGCGCCGGCGACGACGTTGTGTACGGCGGCAATGGACGCGATACCGTTTATCTTGGCTCAGGCAACGATCGTTTTGAGGACAACTGGCAAGCTGGATCATGGGGTCTCGACGTAATCCGCGGAGGCGATGGCAACGACTCGATCTTTGCGCGTTATGGAGATGACAAGGTCTTTGGCGATGCTGGCAATGATCATCTTGAGGGTGGTGAGGGTTCCGACGAGATTCATGGAGGCACCGGCAACGATCGCCTTGAAGGTGGTCGCGGTAAAGACACTCTCAATGGCGACGAAGGCGACGATATTCTGCTGGGCGGTGATGGATACGACAAGCTGTTCGGTGGTGATGGCAAAGACCATCTTTTCGGAGGTAAGGGCAATGATGTCCTTAAAGGTCAGGGGGGCGATGATGTGCTGCATGGCGAGGCCGGAGCGGATCTACTTCTAGGAGGTGACGGTAACGATGTTCTTTATGGAAACTGGGGGCAAGATGAACTTTTTGGCTACGGTGGAGATGATATCCTCAAGGGCGGTGATCTAGACGATCAGCTGTCTGGTGGTCTTGGCAATGACCGGCTGCACGGTGGCGCAGGCGACGATCTCCTTACTGGTGGCGCAGGAGCAGATGTCTTCATTTTCAACGATGACATCGGCCGCGACACAATTACTGATTTTGACTACCACCAAGAAGGCGATCAGATATCGTTGGCAGGGGTGAGCTCAGTGCAAAATTTTAATGATCTGCTTGCGAATTCGTCCGAAACTGAAAATGGCGTTCTACTCGACTTTGGCGCTCAGGTCGAAGTGCTTGGGCTCACTCTCGCTACCATGACAGATGATTTGTTCATTTTTTGATTGTTGAAACCCGCTCACCGAAGAACAGAACGGCCGGCCTTTGGCTTCATCTAGGATATCCAATGGGCCAAACGACTTGGAACTTATAACCTAGAGCTTCACCATCAGAAAAAAGAAGCTCAATTAAGGCTCACAATTGCTCTTTTTGATCGTTATTGTCCGAAACGTTGCCTGTTGCGCAATTCGGAGATCATGACCCACTCAAGGCTTTCGGTTAAGCGTGTCTCGCGATCTACCACTCTCTGGCTCAAAACGCCTTAGGTTTGACAGCCCGATCCCAATACAGGCCAGAGAACAACTTTGCAGTCAGAATGTTGAGTGAGCGTTCTGGCCCTCGACCAGAAGGATGTTCTCGCGCGCTGTCTGGTTGGAGGATCTCAGTACTGCACCACCGCCATATCCTTCTCGAGCCTCTGCCGCTTTGAGCCTCTCTCTCTCTGAAGCCCTCATTATAAAAGCTTCACGGCAAAACTGAACCAACTCATCGGATGTCAAAGAACTTCCTCCCCAATAAAACTAGCTCCGTCTAATCCCCAGGTTACGAAAGTAGTCGATCATCGCGATTCGCGGCAAGCGTGTTTTTTCATACATCTTTCTCCTTAAGGAGGTGTCCTTTCAGGAAGCACGTCCATTTCCAGATTCAAGAGAAATTTACTCTTTGGTGATGAGTTAGGATTCAGTTAGTTCGGAGACCTAAATGCGCTACTGGGCTATGCATAGTGTGGGCTTCTTCCAGAGGCGCCGTCTTCATAACGATATCCTCTAGAAAGACTATTCCACTAAAGTTGCAAGATGTTCTCTATGCGGCGTCAGTTGCAATCTGACAGTGCAGCGGCATGGTAGGTTTTGAGGTCAGCGCTCAAAATGATGATATCGCTCCGCAATCAGTCTTACTTGTGGGCACCCGACTAAGAACATGGCAGCGTCATGCACGGTCCGAAAATAAACACAGAGCGCTCGCTTGTCAGACCACAACATCTGAAGCTTGCTGGCGTAGTTATGCGGTCCGAGGTGGCGCTGTAACTAACGACGGGTGACCTCATGGGGTTCAGGCTTGGTTTGCAACGTGAGCCTGACTGGGAACTCTTTATCTATGATGTCGTGGCGATGCGGCTTACGTGATGTCATAAGCTGGAACATTTAGCGAACGCAAGACTAACAAGAAATATCAAAAGTTGCATTGTAGGGGTCTTACGTTGCAACCGAGATGCGTTCGCTTGCGAGAACCATACATTCTATCGCTACTACTACAGCACCGCTCTGAAAAGAACTGGAGCCAGACCTGGCCTCTTAAATGGTCCGCTACCTGCGCGGGAGAATTAGACAATCGTTAGTCTTTTGAAGGTACATGTCTGTTACCCAGACTTTTGGCTTTCTCAAGCGCTTTCTTGAATTCTCTTCAACTGTTTTAATGACCGAACCAGTACGACTTTCTCTTAGACCATTTGTTCCGACGCTGGCTCTCATCGCTCTGTTCAGCACCTTCGTAAACCTGCTGATGCTCACGGGGCCGCTCTTCATGCTGCAGGTCTATGATCGCGTGCTTTCAAGCCGTTCTGAGGCGACGCTATTGGTTCTGTTTTTGCTTGTGATAGGGCTCTACGGGGCCATGGGCCTTCTTGATTTTGTCCGGAGCCGGATCGGCGCTCGTATTGGGGCACGTTTGCAAGAAGAGCTGGATGAACCAGTATTCAAGACGATGCTTAGAGCCCCTGCATCGGTTGCGAGGCAAGCCGTCACGGGGCTTTCTGATATCGAAGCTGTCCGCCGGTTCTTTGGCGCGCCAGTTGCATTCGCACTCTTTGATCTTCCGTTTACCCCGCTTTTTGTTGCGGCGATCTTCATCTTCCACCCTTTGCTTGGGTGGCTTGCCCTTGCGGGCGGTGGAGTGCTTGTAATGCTGTCCTTGATCAACCAGTTCGTCAGTCGCAAACCTTCGGCTCTCGCTGGACAGACGGCTTCGGTTTCCACCCGAACGGCAGAGCAAATCCGCACCCAGCCGGACACCGTTCGTGCGCTTGGGATGACCGATGCCGCCATCACACGCTGGCGGGACACGCGGGACCGCTCTCTTACCGCTGAGGTTGCGCTCTCAGATCGGAATGGCGGGTTCGGCTCAGTCACAAAGGCGCTGCGATTGTTTTTGCAGTCGGCGATGCTGGCTTTAGGGGCTTGGCTGGTGCTGCAAGATCAACTCACCGCGGGGGCGATGATCGCAGCCTCGATCTTGCTTGGGCGCGCTCTGGCCCCCATTGAGCAGCTCATTGGGGGGTGGTCGATGATTGCCCGGGCCCGTAGTGGCTGGGTATCGCTAAAGACGCTTCTCGCAGCCACTCCGCTAAAAGACCCAGAGACGAGGCTAAACCGTCCAGAGGCCCGCCTTGATGTCAAAGGTTTGACTATCATCCCGCCCTCTGGTGGCAAGCCAATCATTCAACAGGTAACCTTTAGCGTGTTACCCGGATAAGCGCTTGGGATCATCGGCGAAAGTGCGTCAGGCAAATCGACGATTGGACGGGTCCTCACCGGGCTTTGGCCTCCGAGTGCAGGATCTGTTTCTCTCGACGGCGCTACCTTGCACCAGTTTAGTGAGATCGATCTGGCGAGCTATGTGGGCTACTTACCTCAAGAGGTGGCTCTCTTTGACGGCACCGTCGCGGAAAACATCGCGCGGCTGCAAACAGATAAGACATCTGAAGCTGTGATTGCCGCTGCTGAGAAAGCCGGAGCTCATGAAATGATCCTCGAGCTTCCTGCAGGCTACGACACCGTGATTGGTGCGGTCGGAACGCCCCTTTCAGGCGGGCAGAAACAACGCATCGGATTAGCGCGAGCGATGTATGGCGCTCCAGTAGTTTTGGTCCTTGATGAGCCCAACGCAAATCTTGATGCGCCCGGCTCAGCAGCGCTAAACGCCGCAATCCAGCAGATCAAGGCGCGTGGTGGGATTGTGATTGTTATGGCGCATCGCCCAGCAGCAATCTCGGAATGTGATCTTCTGCTCATGATGAAACAAGGACGGGTTGCGGACTTTGGACCGCGAGACGACGTCTTGCGCAAGAATGTCCGCAATCACGCTCATGTCGCTCCAGCACGGGAGGTCTCATGAAGACGCGGTGGTCTTGGTCGACCCTAGCCTGGGTCGGTATGCTTGTGATCGTGGCATTGGTGCTGGGTCTAGGTGTTTGGGGCTCGCAAACCAAGATCGCCGGAGCGGTGATTGCACCTGGTAAGGTCTCTGTGGAGGCCGGCGCTCAGGTCGTGCAGCATTTGGACGGCGGGATCGTAGCGGAAGTCCATGTGCGCGACGGTGACATCGTGGCGGCGGGTACACCGCTCTTGCGTCTCGATGGCAGCGCGATGCGTTCAGAATTGGCGATCATCACTGACCAACTCGATGAGATCACGGCTCGGACTATCCGCTTGCGCGCAGAGCGCGATGGATTGTCGGCGCTTGATTTTGGAGACACGCTGCAAAACCGCGCAGGTAGAGACCCCGCGCTTGCAGAGTTGCTGGCGGGGCAAAGCAATCTCTTCGCCGCGCGCCAGCGGTCGCAGGATAAGCTCAAGAGCTCCTACCGGGAGCAGCAGGCGCAGATCGAAGCTGAGATCATTGGCCAAGAAGCGCAGATCCTGGCAGCCGATCTGCAACTTGACTACATCTCAAGCGAGATTGACGATCTACAAAGCCTACTGGAACGCGGCCTTACCCCAGCAGGGCGGGTTCTGGCTCTACGACGTGAGCATGCGCGACTGTCCGGTGAGCGAGGGCAGACGGTCGCTGCTATCGCGCGCAACCGTGGACAGATCTCGCAGATCGATACCGAACTCGAGCGCCAAGAAGCGGATCGCCGTGAACAGGTGGTAACCGAACTGCGTGAGTTAACAGCTAGTGCGGCAGAGCTCCAAGAACGTCGAACTGCGTTAGAGGAGCGCTTATCTCGCCTCGATCTCAAAGCCCCCATGGATGAGATGGTGCACAATCTCCAAGTTAGGACGTTAAACGCGGTGATCCGCCCAGCCAATCCAGTGCTCTACATCGTGCCGCAGATGCAAGAGCTGATCGTGACCGTGCGCGTTCCAGCGCTGCAAGTGGATGCGGTGCATATCTGGCAAGCCGCCCAGATGCGCTTCTCAGCTTTTGACGCGCGGACGACGCCCGAGCTGAAAGGAACCGTCCAGCGCATCTCTCCGGATGTCTTAATCGACCAGCACACCGGCCAAGAATACTACACCGCAGACCTCGTTCCAAATAAAGGAGAGTTGGACATTCTCGACGGGCTCCCAATTGTGGTCGGTATGCCGGTCGAAACCTTTGTCCAGACCGGAGAACGTTCGCCGCTGAACTACCTCATAAAACCGCTCGCAGATTACTTCAGGCATGCGTTTAGGGAAGCATAACAACACCGTTC
The DNA here is from genome assembly GCA_038526925.1 of Pseudomonadota bacterium. Taxonomy (GTDB): domain Bacteria; phylum Pseudomonadota; class Alphaproteobacteria; order Caulobacterales; family Hyphomonadaceae; genus Henriciella. The sequence goes on along the minus strand of JBCBGJ010000113.1, from coordinate 1,417 downwards.
CGCTATTCGGATGGTTATGATTGATGAAGCTTGGGAAGTAGCGAAGCGAAATCCATGTTTGTTTCGAATTCTTTAAGTGACAATACAGCTAACTCACCTGTAGGCCTGCACATCCCTAAAAACATAGCGACTTGCAATGATGCACAATTTGGCGGACGGACGCTCCGGCCCAAACCAGCCATTCGAACTTTAATGCCGTGCTGCGCAGCACCATCCATGAAGCAGATATTCAATCCGCCAAGCGCTGCAGAATGAGTTGATATTTTTACCACCTGAGTGACACTCGCTCCGTCCAATTAGACGGAGGCTCGAAGAACATGCGAAAATCTGCACATGCACCCTCGCTGTCATCAGAGGAGAACGTTATAAAGTTACCGCCAAGAAACAGCCCATACTGGAACATTTTAGAATTCTGCCGTCACATTGGTTTGCAGAAAAAAGCTTCTGGCAGCCTGTACTGGATGGCGCGAATTCGAAGGTTGGACGGCGGCTACTCCCAGACGAGACTCGGGCCGCACAGGATCATGCAAAGCAATGGCCTAACGTATGTTGAAGCATTAGAATGTGCGATTAGCTGGTTTAATGAACCGAAGATTCTTTCTACGGCTTCTGAGCCATACAAAGCGGGGGTGAATCGACAGCTTCGCTACACAAAAACGGAAAGCCGCTTCACAGTCGGCGACGCGATGCGCTCCTATGTGGAATGGAAGCGTGTCGCAGCAGCAAGAACATATTTCGAGACATCCTTGTCTCTAATCAACCATCATATCATTCCTCGCCTTGGCCAATTGCCAGTCGAGGAACTCGGCCAATCCGTTTTTACTCAGTTCTGCGTAGATGTCCTTGAGACCGCACCAAAACGGGGACGAGGCATCCGAGGAGACCGCGTGCGCCTTCAGGACCTAGATCACGAACGACTTCGCAAAAGGAAAAAGACCCTCAACACGGTCATTGGACTTCTGCGAACGGCAATCGAGATGTCTTGGGAGAACGGTGACGTTGAAAGTGACCTGTACTGGAGGCGCATCAGACGGGTGCCACACGCTGATACACCGCGGCAGTTCTTTTTAACACGCGCTCAGGCAAAGCGCCTCATCGCCTCTTGTCGTCCCGACTTGGCCCTTCTGGTGCAGGGCGCACTCTACACAGGCTGCAGAGTGTCAGAACTGGCGCGCCTTAAGGCTCGGGATGTAGGCGGCCACACGTTTGGTATCTACGTCGAACCGATGAAGAGTTATCGAGGGCGATACGTGGTGCTGCCAAACGAAGGCATGACATTCTTCTTTGAATAAGTGTTTATGGCAGCCAAACCATGAGCGACCTGAGGACATTCGGAAGACGAGGTCTTCGTCATCTGAGCCCTCAACTTGATCCAAGAAGAATGTCATGCCTTCGTTTGGCAGCACCACGTATCGCC
>JBCBGJ010000112.1:0-7242 GCA_038526925.1 Pseudomonadota bacterium | reverse complement strand
GCCTTGGCAGAGGCCGGTGCAGAAGCGGCAGAAACACTCGACGCGATCGAATTGGTCCAGGCTTATGGCCAGGGCTGATTGGGCTTGGTTCGACAGTCCTCTGATCATGCGTCCAACGAACATGATTGGAACGATAGCGAGTGGAATAATAACCAATAAAGCCGCGCCCAACTGCCAGTTCACGAGCATCATCGCAATGAGCGCGCCTGTCGTATTTAGAAACGTTCGAACAGCGAACGATGCGGATGAGCCAAGGAAGTTTTCGATTAGGGAGATGTCCGCCGTGAGGCGCGACACTGCCTCGCCGGAGCGCATATTGCTGTGGAAGCGCGGACTCAAAGCGAGCATATGACCATAGAGGTCTCGCCTCAGATCAGCAGCAATCCGCTCACCAAAACGCGATACAAAGTAGAATCGCAACGCGCTTACCCCACCGAGGGCGACGGCCGCCACGAACACCAAAAAGAAATTTCGATTGATCGCCGCGATCATTCCTTCTGTATCGACATCGCCCGAAAAGCCAGCGTCGACAGCTCCGCCAAACAGTAACGGTATAAGCAGCGAGATCACGGTGCCCAGCAAGAGGAAGATCGCGGCCGCCGCTACAGTCAGTTTGTGTTGACGCGCATACGGCCAAAGCATCACGAGCGATCTTAGGCTCCGCCCCTTCTCACGGTCATTCGTAGCCGCTGATAAAGCTGTCGCCGAGCGGCGATCAATTTCGATTGGGTCGGTCTGTTGCGCCATTCGGCAGGCCACCTTGCAATTCAAATGAGGGGTGACGCATTGAAGTAGTTACGATGACAATAGAACACCACCCCCGAGGTCATATCCTCAGTTTCGCGCAGGCAAATCGAATGACCATTGGCGGTCTCGCAGATCAGCTCAGGTCTTCAATAAGAACCGTTGGAGCAGATCTGTGAGCAGTTCCTCGATCAGCGGATCATTCAACTGTTCGGGGGCGTGTAGAACGTAATTATCAATCGTCGATCTTGTTGCACGCGTGATGAAACTGCTGACTTGCTCTATGTGTTCAACATGGCGCAATTCTGATGCGTGCGCTCCCAAAAATTTGGTCGCCCAAGGAACATAGTCGCGATAGAACGGGAGCTCTTGCTGTCCGACGGCAAATTGCGGGACGCCGTTTATCAACGCGGCGTGCAAATCCAAATTGGATCGAACAAACTCCAAATATATCGAGACATGAGTTTGTATTAGCTCTTTCAGCGTAGCCGGTTCAGGACGGTTCATTGTCAGGTCGAATAGCCGTTGATCCTCGCGGCGGCGGACTTCTGCAAAGATAGCTTCTTTGCCTGGAAAGTACTCATAGAGAGATCCGATCCCAACACCCGCAAGCTCGGCAATCTTATTCGTGCTGGCTTTGTCGTACCCGATGGACAGCAAAACCCGAGCGGCCGCAGATAATATGGCATTTATTGTGGCTTTAGAACGCTCCTGAGTGGGCGTTTTTCGAAGCGAATACAATGCATTGACTGTGTCCTGCTTTTCCACACCGAAATCCGAATATCATAACCGAGCGATAACTCGTATATTAAAGTCACATACTAAAAAAGACAAGCGCGAGGAAACCAAATGCCAGCTCCGATGCCGATTGATCCGCAAGACGTTGTGAACGCGAAGTACGAGAAGCGCAAAACGCGTCCCGGTGTGACCACAAAACGCACGATTTGCGCAACTTGCGACATTGCTTGTTCGGTTGTCACAGAGGTTGAAAAAGGCCGTGTGGTCAGGGTCCGCTCGTCCGATAATCCAATCTTCCGTGACAATATCTGCATGAAAGGCATCATTGCCCCGAAAGGTTTTGCCAATCCCAACCGCATTTTGCATCCGCTAAAAAGAGTCGGCGAACGGGGCTCAGGTCAATGGGAACAGGTCACCTGGGACGAAGCGTTTGCCGATATCGGAGAACGGCTCAAAGCGATCATTACTGAGCACGGTCCAGAGGCGTGGGCGGTATCCACCAGTCAATGGAACACCGCGACGGATCACGGCCTAGGCCGCCGCATCATGAACCATATCGGCTCTCCGAATTGGACAAGCGGCGTTGCTTTATGCGCGGGCAACACGGCGGCCATCAACCGCTTTACCTATGGATGGTTCCCGATCGGCGACTTCCAAAATACAAAATGCATCGTTTTGATGGGACACAATCCTCGTCGGCACAGCTGGACGCCGATGTACACTTGGATCAAGCAAGCTCAGGCGCGCGGTGCAAAGCTGATCGTTACAGACCCTCGCCGAAGCTCCAGCGCAGAGCGCGCGGACATTTGGCTGCCGCTCAAGGTCGGAAGCGACGCGGCGATGATGTTTGGCTGGCTTAAGGTCATCATAGATGAAGAGCTCTACGATAAAGACTTCGTCGCGAATTGGACGATCGGCTTTGAAGAGCTGAAAAAGCGCGTTGACGAGTATCCGCTTGAACGCGTTGCCAAGCTGACCGGATGCGACCCGGAGATGATTGCCAAAGCTGCCAGAATGTATGCCACCGAAGGTCCGGCCATCATTCCGTGGACCCCAATCACCGACATGCAGCGCAACTCGACCTCAGCAATCCGCCTGCAGAGCATCTTGAGATCTATTTGCGGTTATATCGATGTTCCGGGCGGAGAGCATTTGCAGGGCTTCAACCCTGATGTGATCAACGAGTCAGCGATAGAAATGCACCATGTTCTATCCGACGCGCAGAAAGCGAAGCAGCTTGGCTCGGATAAGCATCCAGCGTTCACGTATCGCGGCCAAGAGCGGTTCCGCGGCCCAACCAAGAAAGTATGGGGGCAAGAGTACGCAAACCTCGTAATGGGTTGCCATATGACGCCGCCATCATCGCTGTTCCGCGCCATGGCGGGCGAAGGTCCGTATCCGGTCAAAGCCTTCTTTTTCCTCGGGAACAATCCGATGATGAGCTATGCCAATATGAAGCTGATCATCAAGGCGATGATGAACCAGGATCTTATCGTCGCGCATGAGCAATTCATGACGCCATCGGCGCAGCTCGCCGATTACGTTCTCCCAGCAGACAGTTGGTTGGAACGGCCTTGGTTGATGGACTCGTTCGGTTGGATGTCGACGGTTCGAACATCGGAAAAGTCCATGGAACCACCAGGTGAGTGTCGCTCAACATTTGAGTTCTGGAAATCAGTCGCCGGCGCGCTCGATAGGCCAGAGATCGTGCCATGGAGCTCTCTGGAAGATTTCTATGATTATCGATTGCAAAAGCTCGGCATTGGGTGGGAAGAGTTCGTGGCGACGACCGATGTTCACTTCGGCCCACCAGAGTTCCGGAAATATCTAAAGACTGGTTTTGCGACCCCGAGCGGGAGAGTTGAGCTATGGTCCACAGCGCTCGAAGAGATGGGGTTCGATCCCTTGCCTTACTTCCGAGAAGATCCGCCTATTGACCCGAATTATCCATTGAAACTTTTCACGGGCGTCCGAGAAGATGGCTTTTTTCAAACCGGACATCGTCATATTGAAGAGATGCGTAAACGCCATCCCGAACCCCTGATGTTTGTCAGCCCCGGCACGGCGCAGAAGTACAAACTCGAAGAAGGCGAATGGGTCGAAGTCGAGAATGAACTGGCCAAAATATCGATCAAGGTCGCGATCAAAGACGCGATGCCTGATGATCTGATCCGGATCCCACACGGCTGGTGGAAACCGGAGATGAAACAAGGCGCGGGACATCTTTCTGGTGCGCTCAAATATGCGGACGCTCAACTCTGCCGGGACGACGACGACTATCTCGACCTCGAGCAAGGCATTCCACACCTCAAAGGTGTTCCCTGCCGGGTCAACAAAATCGTTACAGCGGATGCAAGCGACGTAGTCGCCGCCCATGCGGAGCTCGCGAAATGAGCACGCGCGAAAAAGAAATCAAAAAACTGGAACGCGAGAGTAAGCTCACGGTATGGATGGCTGGAAAGTCATCTCGGAACCGGAGTCTGTCGGACAAGATTTGCCGTCTATTGGTGGCACGTGCAACGGCAGTTAAGCCAGAAGATGACTTTCTCCGAGACCCGCTCATAGACAATGATATGGGCTTCGACCCCGATGAACTCGATCGTTTCCAGCGCGGAGAAAAGGACTAACCGTTTTCCAGCGTCTGCAGGTCTTCCGGCGTGTTGACGTTGAAGAACGGATCTAGTCCAGCCTGATAATGGAACTCGCACACAACCGCTTGGCTTTCGGTCGCCCAGTCGCGCGCGGAACGCAGCCCGTTCTCCACCGCCAGCGCGAGCTTTTCGCGCAAATGCGTCGGCCATAGGCCATGCAGGAAATGCAGCCGATCATCACACTTCGCGATCGCGGGCGCACCCGTTTCAACCAGTCGTTCCACATAATTTTTCGGCAACAATGGTGTGTCTACGGGGCTCGTGAGCACAGCAGCATATCCTGCCTGCTCGGCCCAGTTCAAAGCGGCGTGAATCCCCGCCAAAGGTCCAAGACTTCCGCTCAAAAGATCAGCGACCAACGGCAAGTTCAGATCGCCCAATCCGGCGCCACTGGGCGCGTTAATCGCAATTGGCCCGGCGGTTTGATCTTCAATCCGCTCGAGCAAGCTGTCGATCAACCGCGCACCTCTAAACTGGGCAAACGCCTTATTAGACCCAAAACGTCGCGACTGACCGCCGGCAAGAATCATACAGGGCAAATCGAAACGTTTGCTATTTGCAGGGTTCGACATGTTTGGGCGCGCTTCTTTCGAACTGAGAGACCTTAAAGATGAAGATGTCAGATCACCCGCGTCTTGTCAGTATTCACGATGCCTTAAAACTGGTGGCCGCGAACCGGCCCTTACTGAATACCGAGCAGGTTACGCTCGAGAACTGTTTGGGCCGCACGCTATTCGATGACGTGCTCGCGAATGTCACCGTTCCACCCCTCGATGCGTCAGCGATGGATGGATACGCCGTGCGGTTTTCAGACGTTCGCGAGTCTGGTGCAACGCTCGCTGTCATCGGCGAGGTCGCTGCTGGATCGCCCAACACGTTCTCGATCGGCGAAGAGGAAGCGGTCCGCGTCTTTACTGGGTCTCCGATGCCAAAGGGCGCCGATCATATTCTCATTCAAGAACACGCCAATGCCTGCGACGACCAGATTACCGTTGCGCGCCCTCAGGAAACCGCGCGCCATATTCGGAGAGCCGGAGGAGACTTTTGCAAAGGTGATAGGGTTCTAGAAGCGGGCACGCGATTAGGTCCGCGCCATATCGGAGTTGCGGCTGCAGCCAATCATGGGTCGCTCTTGGTAAAACGGCGGCCAAAGATCGCGATCCTGACGGCAGGGAGCGAACTACGACCGCCAGGCAGCATCCTCTTGGATGGACAAATTGCCGAGTCGAACTCTTTCACCCTCTCCAAATTACTGGAGTCTCGAGGCGCAGAGCTTACAGTACTGGGGGCAGCCCGAGACGACGAGCAGAACATCGATTCCAAATTCGAGGAAGCTCAAAGCGCTGACATCATCGTCACGGTTGGCGGGGCATCAGTTGGAAAACACGATCTCGTTCGAACCGTTTTCACCAAGCGTGGCGGCGAGTTTGTATTCGAAAGGATCGCGGTTCGACCCGGTAAACCAACTTGGCTGGGAAAGTTGGACAATCAGACCATCCTAGGATTGCCTGGGAACCCGACGGCGGCTTTCGTAATGATCTCGCTGCTTATGGACGCTCTAACGCTCGGAGCAGAAACGCTAGACTTCACGGACGCCATTCTAAGTAAACCCTTGCTCGCAAATGGCCCGCGAGAAACGTTTATACGAGGACGGTTGGAACTCGAAAAAGGGGTCGCCCGCGTACACTCTCTCAAAGATCAAGATACGTCCCGCGTTCATGCTCTGACGTCGACAAACTGCTTCATTCACCGAGCGGAGCACGCCCCAGAAAAGTCAGATGGGGATTTGGTGCAAATCGTGCTGTTGGACTGAAATACGTCACGCAGGATTCCGGTGGAACGCGCAAAAAAAGTCATTGATGATGTACAGCTATTCCGAACTCGGCTCCAAGATGTGCTCGTAAATCAGGCCTCGAATGCGAGAGACCTCATCGACCCCACCTGTCACTGGCGAGTGAACTTGCGACATTATGAGGCCTACAAATCCCGCATCCAGGTCAATCCAAAAAGCCGTGCCCTCATAACCGCCTCCCACAAGCAATCCAGGCTTTTGATCCGGTAATCCGTCGAACTTCCCGCTTGTCACCCAGATGTTGAAGCCGTTCTTGCCGTACTCGCTGTCGAGCTGCGTTTTTGGCGCATACCAATCACGCACAGTCGCTTCATCGAGAATGCGCACGCCTTCGAGCTCACCCATACTCCCCATCATCCTCAAGAAAGTGGCGTAAGCCTTAGTCGTTCCAAGCATGCCTTCACCGCCAAGAAAGATATTCGTATCAGCGCCATATTCGGGAACAGGCCCACCAAAAATATCGAGTTCGTCAGGCCTGGCCAGCCGAAGGGTGCCATCGCTTCCCGAAACACGAGGATAGGTGCTCACAGTTTCTGGGAGCGTGTACTTCAACGTTTCAGAAATTCCGAGAGGTCCGGTGAGCCGGGCTTCAACGATTTCGTCAAAGCTCAGACCAGTGGCGCGCTCGGCAACCAGACTGAGAACCGTTGTTCCGATCCCGTAGACATGCTCCCCCACCCCATCCGGATGAAGCGATAGCGAAGCGATCCGATCGATCAGGTCCGCTGAAGACGTCGCCTCCGGCAAACGCGCAGCCTTCATGGCATCGTCAAGACACGCGTACCCGGTGAAGGGATAGTAAAACCCATCATTGTGATTGAGCAGATCTTCGATCGTGATGGGACGTTGCGGCGGTTCCAGGTCAGCTTCACAATCGGAGGCCTCAGCTTCAGCGCTCAAGACTTTGAGATCAGAGAATTCGGGGATGTAGTCCGCTACCAGATCAGTCCTGTTGAGGATGCCGTCCTCCTCAAGATCGAGAATGATTGCGATTGTCACGCTCTTGCTCATCGACCAAATACGCATCCAACTTTCGCCGGTTGGAGGCACTGCTGCGAACTCTTCGTTGATTGCATTGTGCTCATAAACAACGCTGCCATCGAATTTTTCGACCCGGACATATAGGAAGGGAAAAGCGCCTCGGGCCACGGTCTCTTCGATTGCTGTGTCGACTGGCGCGCGTCAAATGAAACCGAGACCGATTTTTCCATTGATCGCGCGCCAGTCGACACAGCAATCGAATAGCGCAGATCTCAT
>JBCBGJ010000111.1:0-7287 GCA_038526925.1 Pseudomonadota bacterium | reverse complement strand
TAAAGCGTAGCGCTTATCCTCGCTGAAGGGTTCATCCGGCACGGTTTTGTCGAGGCCAACTTGCAACAAAACGCCGTCTTTTGAGCGCGCATGATGGGCGATTGCATGCACCCAATCGCTATCGCTTTGGCTCGTGTCACAAGAGTCCTTGGACCAGACGACTAAGACGGTTTGAGAATTATCGGCGTCGCGATAGTCCTTCGGCGTTGGGGTCGTGTGCTCGCGTTTCTTGTCATAACGAACCTTGAATTTCAGCGCGCGCAGGCGTCGAACAATCAGGTCAGCTTTCTCGCGATCCGCAAGTGCGTTCACCAGAAATACGTCATATCGGGCCATGGCTCGTCCTTCGTCTCTGGGTTGATTTCTACATCTCCATTGCCGTTTGGCCAGTGGATTCCAGTTAAAGGAGAGAAAACCCTCTGGTGTTCGCCGCAAAATACGGTAAGCCGCGCCAAACACTTTTGCGGAGGCACACATGGGCTTCAAATGCGGGATCGTCGGGCTGCCGAATGTCGGGAAGTCCACTTTGTTCAATGCCCTGACACAGACAGCGGCGGCGCAGGCGGCAAACTATCCGTTCTGCACGATTGAACCGAATGTTGGCGAAGTGGCTGTTCCGGAACCGCGCCTTGGAAAACTGGCCGCGATTGCTGGTTCGAAAGAAGTTATCCCGGCGCGCATGAATTTTGTTGATATTGCCGGTCTCGTCGAAGGCGCCTCCAAGGGCGAAGGCCTCGGCAACCAGTTCCTGGCCAATATCCGCGAGACGGATGCGATTATCTATGTGCTTCGCTGTTTTGAAGACGATGACATTACGCATGTCTCCGGCAAGGTCGACCCGATCGCTGATCTGGCTGTGGTTGAGACCGAGCTTATGCTTGCCGACTTGGAAAGCTTGGAAAAGCGCAAAGTGAACTGGGTCAAAAAAGCCAATTCCGGCGACAAGGAAGCCAAAGCGCAAGTCGCCTTGATCGACAAAGCCCTCGCTGAGCTTAACGAAGGCCGGCCAGCCCGCCGCGCGGATGTCGACGATGAAGAGCGCAAAGCGTGGAATATGCTCCAGCTCCTGACCGCAAAGCCTGTTCTCTACGTTGCAAATGTCGACGAAGAGAGCGCGGCAGACGGCAACGATTATTCTCAGCGCGTGCTCGATTATGCCAATGATGAAGGCGCGCAGGCGGTGGTTATCTCTGCACAAATTGAGGCTGAGATTTCACAGCTTGAAGATGAAGAGCAGACCGAGTTCCTCGAAACGCTAGGCTTGGAAGAGCCGGGCCTGAACCGCCTGATCCATGCTGGATATGCGCTGCTCGGCCTACAAACCTATTTCACCGCCGGGCCGAAAGAATCCCGCGCCTGGACCATCCGCGAAGGCTGGACCGCACCGCAAGCGGCTGGCGTCATCCATGGCGATTTCGAGAAGGGCTTCATCCGCGCTGAGACGATCGCGTTTGAAGACTATGTCGCCAATGATGGTGAAGTGGGCGCGAAAGACGCGGGCAAAATGCGGGCCGAAGGCAAGGAATACATCGTCCAAGACGGCGATGTCATGCTGTTCCGGTTTAACGTTTGACGGCGCTCTTTGACGGCCTCGGCCTCAAAGCCCTCTTCAGCGCCGCGGCGCTCATTCTCACTTTTGTGGCCTTTGTGCCCTATTATCGCGGCATCTCGCGAGACGAGATCCGACCGCACGTGTTCACTTGGTTTATCTGGGCGGCGGGCACCGTCATCGTGTTTGCGGCGCAGCTCTCAGATGGCGGCGGGATCGGGGCTTGGCCGATTGGTGTGTCAGGGCTCTTAACAGGCGGGGTCGCGGTCCTTGCACTAATGCGGGCTGGGGATACGAGCATTGTACGCATGGATTGGGTCTTCTTAATCCTGGCCGTGAGCGCTCTGCCGCTTTGGTTTTTTACTTCGACAGCTTTGTCTGCGGTGATCATTCTGACGATTGTTGATTTGCTCGGCTTCGGGCCATCAGTGCGAAAAGCGTATGAATTCCCAAGGGAAGAAAGCGCCACGTTTTTCATCATAGGCGTGGTTCGAAATGGATTTGTCTTGCTGGCTTTGGAAAACCTGTCCTGGACTACGGCTCTGTTTCCAGCGGCGGTCGGGATCGCATGTGTCTGTTTCGTCGCGCTGATCTTCGCGCGCCGACAAATGATGGCAAAATAGACGAGCCTCAGTCTCGACAAAGTTCTGCATATGTTCTAGACCGAATCGGGTATAGGATGTCGTATGGAACCCATCATTCAAATTGGCGAAACGGGGCTCGACCTCATTCACTTGATCGCGATTGTAGTCGCCTTGGGCCTTGGCGCGGCGTGCTACAAGTTTCGTGAGCTGCTGATCCAAGAGCGCACGACCCGCGAAGAAGCCGAAGCCGATCTCTCGCACGCGCAGCAAGAGCTAAAGACCCAGCGCGCCATGGCGGATGAAAGCAAGCTGCAACTCGCAGAGCTGCGCGGGCAAACGGCGAAACAGAAAGAAGCCTTTGGAGAAATCGCGCGCGGCGTGATGCAGCAAACCCAGCAGCACTTCATCGCGATGGCGGACGAGACGTTCAAGAAGCATCGCGAAGGGGCCAAGGGTGAGCTGAACGAGCTGATGAAACCGATCGGCGAAAACTTTACAGAGTTCAAAAAGCGCGTCGCAGACATTGAAAAGGTGCGCGCCGAAGACAAATCCGCGATCCAAGAGCAAGTCAAAGCGATTGGTGAAAGCTTGCACCGCAACACCGCAGAGACTGGCAAACTGGTCAACGCGCTCACCGCGCCAAAAGGCGGCGGACGTTGGGGCGAGATGACCCTCCGCAATGTGATGGAACAGGCCGGCCTGTCCGGGCATTGCGATTTTAATGAACAGGTCAACGACCAGACCGAAGAGGGGCGCCAGCGCCCAGATGCGGTGATCCATTTGCCGGGCGGGCGGCAAATCGTGGTCGATTCAAAAGTCTCGCTAGAAGCCTATATGGCGGCAGCCTCCGCCGAAGATCCAACCCAGCGCAGCGTGCATCTGAAATCCCATGCGGCAAATGTTCAGCGCCATGTCGATACGCTTGCCTCAAAACGCTATCAGGCCAATTTGGACGAGCGCGTGGACTTCGTCGCGATGTTCATTCCGGGCGAGAATTTCTTCGCCGCCGCGCTCGAACACGCCCCGGAACTGCTGGAGCGGGCCTATTCAAAGAATGTCATCGTCACCACGCCTTCGACCTTGATCGGGCTCGCTAAAACCGTCGCCTATGTCTGGCGCCAAGAGAAGATGACCCAGAATGCTCGCGAAGCGGCGCAGCTTGGCCAGCAGCTCTATGAGCGGATTGCGACTATGGCGGGTCATATCGAAAAACTCGGCAAGTCGCTGAATGGCGCCGTCGACAATTATAACAAAATGAACGCCTCATTCGACAAACGCGTCCTGCCGAGCATGCGCAAGTTTGAAGAGCTCTCCATCGCGCCGCCCGACAAAACCATGCCTGAACCGAAGCGGATCGAGGTCACCGCCGACGCCGGCCAAAACGCGCAGCTGGAACTCATTCAAAAGAAAAAGGCCTAACGCAACCCGGCGATCAGGCATTGGGATAGGCCCTGCTCAACGCGGACATTGCGCGCGCGATTAAGGCGCTATCGTCCAATTCCGATAAGGTCTTCGCAACGTTTCCTCCATTCAAGGCCATCAAGATCGGCGCACCGGTGAGTTTGTGAACATTCAGCCAAATGTTGAAGTAACCGCGTGGCGCGCCCGTTTCCACGAGACCAATCCAAGTCTCTTCCTTATCCCAAAATACCTGATCGAACTGCAAGTACAGCTTATACAGGAGCCCATATCCGAGGCGATCGATCGACATGCGTTTTGGCGCAGGCAGCGGTGGATCAAACTCTACTTTTCGTTGCTTCAAAATGCCCAGCGGCAGGGATGTAACGACCGCATCGTAGGCAAAGGTCTCGTTCCCAACTTTAACAGACGAGCCAGTTTCTGAATGTGTGATCTTGCTCACAATATGGTTCAGGCGAAGATCATAGTTGCCCGCAAGGGCGGCAAAAATCTGTCTATACCCTTGTGGAAACGCGACATCGTGACCGTCATAGTGTCTGATCTTATCATAGGCGGCAAGGTTGATGGCATCGAGCTCGGTCCCATATTCTTGCTCGATGGTTGCGAGCTCTAAAATCCAATCAGGTGTTGCCTCAATTCGGTGTCCATCTGAGCCGCGAACAACGTGCGAGGCGTCGCCGATCGCACGCTCTAGATTCAACGAGTTGGAGAGATCTGTAAGCGGATTATCCGTCGTCCCATGGATCCACGCGGCGCCTAGGTCTACAGGATTGGAGAGGTCGTCTGACGTCCAGATCCGCCCCCCAATGCGATCACGAGCTTCGAAGACTGTTACGCTTCGTCCTGCTGCGGCCAGTGTGTGCGCCGCCGTCAAGCCGCTCATCCCGGCGCCGATGATGGCAATCGACTGTTTATCTGTCTTTAAAACCGCGTCAGCTGCGTAGAGCCCGCTTTCATGCGCTGCGTGGACCGTGCCCTCATAATTTGGGTGGCAGGCCTCCCCGGTGAAGAAGAGCGTCTCGCCAACAGCTTCTCCAAGTGTCCTATGATCCTGTCGATTGGCGCCTTTTGCCACGAAGGAATAGCTGCCGAGGGCAAACGGATCTTGGCCCCAATTGGTCCGCAGATAGCGCTTCGCGCGTAGTGTGTTTGGAGCGCATCCAGGGATCGGTAATAATGCAGCGCTCAGGCCAGCCGCGGCGGACTTTAAAAATGCACGGCGTTTCATGATGCCCCCACAGCTCGTCTCGCAGCGTTGTAAGACGGATACTTTGCGGTTGAATCACAGGGGTTGCAAGATATGCGGGCAAAATCCTCAGCGCGCCTTACGCCCTCAAGCTTAGGATCGTCTCGTAACAACCAAAACTCTCTGCGCCTTCAATCATTGACGTTTTGGCTTCTCGCTCATACTTGGAGGCCATGGCTATTCGAGAGATCATCACAGTGCCCGATGCGCGGCTGAAACAGGTGTCTAAACCTGTTGAGGGCGGTGTAACGGACGACATTCGCGCGCTCATGGATGACATGTTGGAAACCATGTATGACGCGCCGGGCATTGGCCTCGCCGCGATCCAAGTCGGTGTTCCGCTGCGTGTGATTGTAATGGACTTGCAAGAGAACGAGGAAAAGAACCCGCGTTTCTTCGTCAATCCAGAGATCTTGCCGCTCACCGAAGACACAGCGCCTTATGAGGAAGGCTGTCTCTCAGTGCCGGACATTTTCGACGAGGTTGAGCGCCCAACCGAGTGCCGCGTGCGCTATCTCGACTATGATGGCAACGAGGTCGAAGAGGTTGCGAAAGACCTGTTCGCGGTCTGCATCCAGCACGAGATGGACCATCTCGAAGGCACGCTATTCATCGATCACTTGTCGCGCCTGAAACGCCAGCGCGCTGTCGATAAAGTGAAAAAGGCGAAACGCCTTAAAGAAAAGAACGCGGCTTAACGTTCAATATGCGCAAGCTCTTCACCAAAGCCTGGTTTCGTTGGTTGCTGGCGGGATCAATCTCAAGCGCATTTGTGCTTTGGCTTGCTGCGAATGGGGTGACCACTTCTGGTGGATTCGGTTTTTTTCGCTGATCAGTTCGGGTAAGGGCACATATGGCTGATACACTCCGCATTGCCTTTATGGGCAGTCCTGATTTTGCTGTTCCCGTGCTCGCTGCTTTGGTTGAGGCTGGGCACGAGATTGCATGCGTGTACTCGCAGCCGCCGCGTCCGGCGGGGCGAGGCAAGAAACTGCGCCCAACGCCGGTCCACCAATGGGCTGAGGCGCGCGGGCTTGAGGTCCGCACCCCGCGATCACTGAAGAAAGAACCGGAGCAGGAGGCCTTCGCTGCGCTAGGTCTCGATGCGGCAGTTGTCGTTGCTTACGGTTTGATCTTACCGCAAGCGGTGCTCGATGCCCCCACGCATGGCTGTATGAATATGCACGCGTCGCTATTGCCCCGATGGCGCGGCGCGGCGCCGATCCACCGCGCGGTGATCGCCGGCGACGTAAAAACTGGCGTTCAGGCGATGATGATGGAAGCGGGTCTGGATACAGGTCCGGTGCTCGCGACCGAAGAAACAGACATTCTACCGACCGACACGACCGGCAGCGTCCATGACCGGCTCGCTGATCTCGCCGCGAGACTCGCTGTGACCTCGCTTGCTGGACTCGTCGATGAAAGCCTAGTTCCGCAGCCCCAACCGGAAGAGGGCGTCAACTACGCTCACAAAGTCACCGCAGAGGATCAGCGTGTGGATTGGACGAAGCCCGCGCATGAAGTGGATTGCCAGATCCGCGGCCTGTCGCCTTTCCCGAGCGCCTGGTTCTATTACAGCCCAGATGGCGAGGCCGAGCCGCTAAGAATGAAAGCGCTGATGAGCCGCTTAGAAGATAGCAGCTCTGATGCGGCGCCCGGCACCGTGCTCGACGATGAGCTCTTGGTTCAGTGCGGAGATGGAAACGCTGTTCGGCTCCTTCGCGCGCAGAAACCTGGCTCCAAAGCCATGGACGCTACTGACCTTTTGCGCGGTTTGCTTGTCCCAGCGGGAGCGCGTTTCGAATGAATAATCTTTGGATCCGCCCGGCCACAGAAGATGATGCCGATACGATTACCGAGCTAACGGATGCCGCCTTCGGCACGCCTGAAGAAGCGCAGATCATCACTAAGCTTGCGGCGGATGGCGATAGCCTCGCTTCTTTGGTCGCGCACAATGATCGAGAGATCCTTGGCCATATCCAGTTTTTTAAAGTGTGGATTGATGGCGAAGACATTGCCTGCGGTTTGGGGCCTGTGTCTGCACGTCCAGATGTGCAGAAGCGTGGCATCGGCGCAGGGCTCATTCGGTTTGGTCTCACACTGATGGAAGGGGCAGGGCGAACGCATTGCTTCCTGCTCGGCCACAAAGAGTATTACCCTCGTTTTGGCTTCTCGGCCGATCTCGCAGCTCAGTTTAGCGGCCCCTGGTCTGGACCCAATTTTATGGCGAAGTCTCTAACGGACACCGGGCCGAGCGAAGGCGAACTCAAATATCCGGCAGCGTTCGGGGCCTGATCGATGCAGCGCTATAAGATCACTGTGGAATATGATGGTCGGCCCTATTATGGCTGGCAGCGTCAGGACGGTCAGCCCTCCGTGCAGCAAGCGCTTGAGGAAGCCGCCGCCATGGTCGACGGCGCGCCGGTTCTGATGCAAGGAGGGCTGACCGTCCTGACGCTGCCAGCCATAATAGGGCCGACCATCATATT
>JBCBGJ010000110.1:0-7407 GCA_038526925.1 Pseudomonadota bacterium | reverse complement strand
ATGTTCGTGACCTTCTGGCTCGGCGCTTTTGTGTCGTCCGTCGCGCTGTCTCTGTTTAAGAACATCAAGCGTCAGGGCCGACTGTTGCTGACGGCGCAGCTTTTAGGCTCGCTCGCCATCCTACCAATGATGACAAAGATCCCGCATGAGGGCTTCCTCGCCATCGTGTTTGCTTGGGGGTTATCTGCAGGCGTCTCAATCGCGATGAGCCGCTCCATCGTTCAAGATGCCGCCCCAAAGGACCAGTTGGCGCGGGTGCTATCGATCTATCAGCTCGGCTTCATGGCGGGGGCCCCTTTCGGAGCCGCAATCATGGGCTGGCTTGTGGATGCCTTCGGGCCGTATAAAATTGCGGTCGTTCCAGCTGGTGGAATGACTCTTCTGATTATCTGGATGGTGGTTCGCACGCCGATCTGGAATCTCAAAAACGACGCGTACGAAGCAAAATCATAATCTGCGCGAGGAGCGGAAAAGATGAGAAAACTCGGGATTGGATTCGGACTCATTGCCCTGATTGGCGCTGTAACATGGTGGATGATTGGATCTGACTGGCGGCGCCTGATCACCAGCCTCCCAACCGATGCCGAAGTTCTGTTCTGGACTGAAAGCCAACGAGACGCGGGCTTTCGCATGCTAGATCGCGTGCCGGTCCTCGTCGCGTCCCGAGACATTCCCTCATATGGCACAGTCCGCCCGCTCGAAGACGGCCCGGAACTGGTCCTTCCAATCGATGTCGACGCGTACATGACAGAGCAGCGTCATGCCTCTTTGGTCGTTTTGCAAGACGGCGCTGTTCGCCTGGAGCGCTATGGGCTGGGCTTCGAGGATGATGGACGCTGGACAAGCTTCTCAGTTGCCAAGTCGCTGACATCGACATTGGTTGGGATCGCGCTCAAAGACGGCGATATCGAGAGCCTCAGCGATCCAGTATCAAAGTATATTTCAGGCCTTGAGAATTCCGCCTATGACGATGTCACCGTGGAGCAGCTCCTCACCATGTCATCCGGCGTGGCCTGGGATGAAACCTATACGGATCCAAACTCCGATGTTGCGGTGTTTAATGAGCATGTCGCCGAGGACGGGGGTTCGAACCTGGTCAGCTACATGGCCAAACTCCCTCGCGCGCATCCCGCCGGAGAGGTCTGGAATTATTCAACGGGTGAAACCAACCTCATCGGGATCTTAGTTAGCGAAGCAACCGGCCGCACACTGTCTGAGTACATCTCCGAGAAAATCTGGAAACCCTATGGCATGCAACAAGATGCGAGTTGGCTCCTGAACGAGGATGGCACAGAGATAAGCGGCTGCTGCATCCAGGCCGCTGCCCGTGACTTTGCCCGCTTCGGTCAGCTCATCTTAGAAGGCGCTGTGATCAATGGCGAACGCATCCTGCCGGACGATTGGTTGGACAAAGCAACAACCAAACAGATTGCGTATGGAGAGCCAGGCCGAGGATATGGCTATCAATGGTGGACCTATGATACCGGCGCGTTTTCCGCTGACGGAATCTTCGGCCAAGGCATCTATATCGACCCAAGCCGGAACCTGGTGATTGCAACCAATGGCAATTGGAGAACGGCGCTCGGGAATGATGACGGCGAACAAGATCGACGAGAAGAGTTCTACCAGGTCGTTACCGCTGCGATCGATACTGAAGCGGCGAACTGATCCAGCACGCATCGCTCAGACACAAATCGCATAGGACCTATGGACCGCGAGGGCGTTCCATTTCGCGATGGGGCGCTTACATGCGGTGCATCAAAGGAGCGCGTGATGAAACATTTCGGAGACATTGCCTTCACAGATCATGTAAAGGCTGAACAAGAGGCACGCGGGTCTCGCGAGATGTATGCCGGGATGACTGCGCGACCGGCGCCGGCTGGCATTGGCGACCGAGAGGCAGCCTTCATCTCTATGCGCGACAGTTTTTACATGGCGACGGTTTCAGAGGATGGATGGCCTTATATCCAGCATCGCGGCGGACCGCGCGGCTTTTTAAAGGTTCTGTCCGACACGAAAATCGGTTTCGCTGACTATCGCGGTAATCGCCAATATGTCTCCGTCGGCAATCTCCAAACTGAGCAGCGTGTGTCACTCTTTCTTATGGATTATCCAAATCGTGCGCGGCTGAAGATGCTGGGGCATGCAACGGTTCTGGAGGCAGATGCGGATGCAGACCTCGCCGCAGAGCTAGCCATAGACGGGCAAGGACAGGTCGAGCGGCTCTTTACAATTGAGGTTGAGGCCTTCGATTGGAATTGCCCGCAATTCATCACACCGCGCTTCACCGAGGCCGAATTGTCGGCAAGCCTGACACCAATGGTTGAAGAGCTTCAAGTCTTGCGCCAAGAGAACGCCTTCCTCAAACAAGAGCTCGGACGCTAGCGCGAAACGCAGAAGACCCCAAAAAATCTCTTAGCAAAGTGTTGACGTGCAGGGCCGCCGGACCTAACTGCACCGCATCGTTAGCAGTCGAGGGGTGTGAGTGCTAATTCTCGCATCGGGCTAACGAAACAAACACAATGAACTGACGAACAAGAGGTTTGCTCATGAAGTTCCGTCCACTTGGCGACCGTGTCCTGGTCCGCCGCGTTGAAGAAGCCACCAAAACTGCCGGTGGCATCATTATTCCAGACACCGCAACTGAAAAGCCGCAAGAAGGCGAAGTCCTTGCTGTCGGCAATGGCGCAATCGGTGATGACAATGAGCGCGTTCCGCTCGACGTCAAAGCTGGCGACAAAATCCTGTTCGGCAAATGGGGTGGCACCGAGGTGAAAATCGACGGTGAAGACCTGCTGATCATGAAAGAAAGCGACATCATGGGTGTGATCGAGGGCTAAGCCTCGTCTCCCATTTTTTCCAATCATTCAATTTGAAAGGTAAGCATTATGGCTGCCAAGCACGTAAAATTCGGCGCCTCTGCGCGCGAAAAAATGCTCTCCGGTGTCGACACACTGGCTGACGCTGTAAAAGTCACGCTCGGCCCTAAAGGTCGTAACGTGGTCATCGAAAAGTCTTTCGGCGCCCCGCGCACAACGAAAGACGGTGTCACTGTCGCAAAAGAGATCGAGCTTGAGGATAAGTTCGAGAATATGGGCGCACAAATGCTGCGCGAAGTTGCGTCAAAAGCAAATGATGTTGCTGGTGACGGCACAACCACAGCGACTGTTCTCGCTCAAGCCATCGTTCGCGAAGGCATGAAGCGCGTTTCTGCTGGCATGAACCCAATGGACCTCAAGCGCGGCATCGACAAAGCGGCTGCTGAAGTTGTCAAAGATCTCGCGCACCACTCGCGCAAGGTGAAAGACAATTCAGAGATCGCAATGGTCGGCTCTATCTCTGCCAATGGCGACGTTGAAATCGGCGACATGATCGCAAAGGCGATGGAAAAAGTTGGCAACGAAGGTGTAATCACCGTCGAAGAAGCCAAGTCTCTCGAAACTGAGCTCGACGTTGTTGAAGGCATGCAGTTCGACCGCGGTTACCTGTCTCCTTACTTCGTCACCAACGCTGACAAAATGACAGCTGAACTGGACGATCCATACATCCTGCTCCACGAGAGCAAGCTGTCTTCGCTCCAGCCAATGCTGCCAATCCTTGAGTCTGTTGTTCAGTCTCAGCGTCCACTTCTGATCATTGCAGAAGATGTTGACGGCGAAGCACTCGCAACTCTGGTTGTGAACAAGCTGCGCGGCGGTCTGAAAATCGCTGCGGTGAAAGCACCAGGCTTCGGCGACCGTCGTAAAGCCATGCTGCAGGACATCGCGATCCTGACAGGCGGCCAGGTCATCTCTGAAGATCTGGGCATCAAGCTCGAGAACGTAAGCCTCGACATGCTCGGCACAGCCAAGCGCGTGAACATCACCAAAGACGACACAACAGTTGTCGACGGTGCTGGCACGAAGAAAGACATCGAAGCGCGCGTGGGCCAGATCCGCAAGCAAATCGAAGACACCTCTTCTGATTACGATCGTGAAAAGCTGCAAGAGCGCCTGGCGAAACTCGCTGGCGGTGTTGCTGTCATCAAAGTTGGCGGCGCCACTGAAATCGAAGTGAAAGAGCGTAAAGACCGCGTCGATGACGCCCTGAACGCGACCCGCGCTGCGGTTGAAGAAGGCATCCTTGCAGGCGGCGGTACAGCGCTCCTCGCAGCCGCTGGCAACATTGACGTCACAGGCGACAATGATGACGAGCAAGCCGGTATCGATATCGTTGCAAAAGCCCTTGAAGCTCCAGTCCGTCAGATCTCTGAGAACGCTGGTGTCGAAGGCTCAGTTGTTGTGAACACAATCCGCAACGGCAAAGGCAAAGGCTTCGGCTTCAACGCGCAAACCGAAGAGTATGGCAACCTGATCGATATGGGCGTTATCGACCCTGCGAAAGTGGTTCGCTCTGCCCTGCAAAACGCAGCCTCTGTCGCCGGTCTTCTGATCACGACCGAAGCCGGTATCGCGGAAGCACCGAAGCCAGACGCACCAGCAATGCCTGGCGGCGGCGGCATGCCAGACATGGGCGGCATGGGCTTCTAGCCTGATCGCCAAAGGCGAAAAATCAGTCCAGTGGACTGATTTTAGGGCTAGAAGGCCGCGGCAGCGGCTAGCCTGCGAAAACACGAAGGGCGGCTCCATCGAGCCGCCCTTTTTATTTGATCAGAAACAACGGATCTAAGCCGCGACGGGTTTCGGATAATACTGACCCATAAACCGCTCGACATAGGCCATCAGAGCTTTGTCCTGTTTGATGAACCGTCCTGTTGCCTTCTCGACCGGCGTCACGATCGCGGCGCGCAGCATTGGGACCGCGCTGAAGTCTGCCGCCGTGGCTTTATCCCCGAACAGAAAGGGTTTTTCGCCTAGCACTTCCCGGATAGCGATCAGATCTCTTCGGACCCGGTCAAAGCGCTCTTCAGCAGAATGCAAACCGGTGCCCTGCCCTCTGACCTGCGCCAGCGCCTGTTTGCGAATGTGTCCCGTTACAAAGCCGCGAATGAGACCTGGGATCTCGTTGAAGAACGCCGCTTTCACATATTCCCAATTATCATCCTCGCCCCACCGATCGGCAAGAATTGAGAAATAGATATGCTCCTCCACCATGCGGATGATAGCGCGCGAGATCCCGCGATCACGTTCTGACAATCCTTCGTCGAAATCTACGTCTGTGATGGTCTCGATGAAGGCGCGGATTTGCTCGCTGTCCGGGACTTCCATGTCATCGACTAGGATGAAGGGAAGCTTGCCTTTCGGCGCTTTGCGGGGATCACCAGTTTCGATGATTTGAAACGGAACGCCAGCGGCTTGCAACATGCACAGAGACTTCATACAGAATGGACTGGCGGTTGGCTCTTCAAAAGCCGCGGGATAGACGGTGAGAGTAATCATGGTGGGACATCCTTGCTGCTGACAGCTGGCTAGCACGTCCCTCTTGTCACTTTCTGTCAGCAGTGTTTGGTATGGTCAAGCATGGCTAAAAGTGATCGCCTTCTCCAGCTGATGCAGTGCCTACGGACCTTTCCGGCGCCTGTAAAAGCGCACGCCTTATCGAAAGAGCTCGGCGTCTCTCCGCGCACCATCTACCGCGATATCGACTCGCTGCGCCGGTCTGGTGCGTTGATCGATGGCGAGGCGGGATACGGCTACACACTGCAGGAAGACCCGGCCCTTCCGCCAATGATGTTCAGCCGGGACGAGATGGAGTCCATCGTGCTCGGCTTGCGCGAAGTGGTTCAAGTCGCTGACCCTGTCCTCGCGAAGGCGGCTGAAAACGCGCTCTCGAAACTCAAAGCCTCGCTGCCAGAACGGATGCGGGCAGAGTTTGAACACGCGGTGCTCTATGCCAAAAGGTTCTATTGTCGTCCGGAAATCTCGATTGATATCGAAGCTTTGCGCCATGCGGCCCGCAATGAGCAAGTGATTGAAATCGACTATTCCGATGTTGATGAAAACAAAACGCGCCGGGCGATCCAACCGCTCGCAATCGTTTTCTTTGATCGCTCGCTCGTCGTCCTCGCCTGGTGCGAGCTTCGCACGGCCTATCGCTCTTTCCGGATCGACCGGATCGTGGAAATGACCATTACAGATCGATCGTTCCGCCCTCGCCGCGTATCGATGCTCAGAGAATATTTGGACCGGTTGGAACAGTCCCATCCCGGTGATTGAACAGTCAGACAATCTGAGCGAATATGTTCACTCGAAATGCGCGCTCGGGTCTCTTGCTTTTGCAAGTACTGCAACGTAACGAGAGGCCATGAGCAAAGTCTATGATAGCGCCGCCGCTGCGCTCGAAGGCATTCTGTTTGACGGCATGACGATTGCCGCCGGCGGATTCGGCCTATGCGGGATCCCAGAACTTTCCATCGCCGCCATCCGCGAAGCTGGAACGAAGGATTTGACCATTTATTCGAACAATGCAGGCGTCGATGATTTTGGCCTTGGTCTTCTGCTTCAAACCAAACAGATCGCCAAAATGTGCTCGTCCTATGTCGGCGAGAATGATTTGTTTATGCAGCAATACCTGTCGGGTGAGCTGGAGCTTGAGTTCAATCCACAAGGCACACTCGCCGAACGCATGCGCGCCGGCGGTGCCGGTATCCCGGGATTCTACACCAAGACCGGCGTCGGCACGGTGATCGCCGAGGGCAAAGAGGTAAAGTCGTTCAAGGGCGAAGACTATATTCTCGAAGAAGGCATTTTCGCCGACCTCGCGATCGTCAAAGCCTGGAAAGCGGACACAACTGGCAACGCGATTTTCCGCAAAACGGCGCGCAACTTCAACCAGCCTGCCGCAACCTGCGGAACAGTCTGCGTTATGGAAGTTGAAGAGATTGTAGAGCCAGGTGCGCTGGATCCAGATGCGATCCACATTCCGGGCATCTATGTGCACCGATTGGTACAGGGGACTTTCGAAAAACGGATCGAACAGCGTACGGTCCGAACGAAGGAGACCGCATGACGGCACCCGACAAATACTCAGACGGACGACAAAAACTGAAGGCAATTTTCGGAGATCATGGTGAAAACGCCTTGGCGGCGCTGGAACCAGTTGCACCGGATCTTGCCCGGCAAATCTATGAGCACGCATATGGCGACACTTATGCGCGCGAGACGTTGAACCTTCGCGACCGGTCTTTGGTGACGATCGCTGGCCTCACCGCCCTTGGTTACCCTCAACAGCAGCTCGCCTCACATATTCGAGGCGGTTTGAATGTTGGGCTGGACCGCGATGAGATTGTTGAAACCATCACGCATATGGCGCTGTACGCAGGCTTCCCGGCCGCCGTAAACGCAGCGCTCACCGCAAAAGACGTATTCGCCGATTTGGACGCACACACTCAGGAGACGCCATAACCATGCCTTGGACCCGCGATGATATGGCCGCCCGCGCGGCGCAGGAGCTTGAAGATGGCATGTA
>JBCBGJ010000109.1:0-7442 GCA_038526925.1 Pseudomonadota bacterium | reverse complement strand
GCGTTGCTGCAAATGATCTTGCAGGTTCGCGCCAACCCCTGGCAGGTCATGTTGCGGGGTAATGCCTGCGTTTTTCAGGACCGCGGGGGGGCCGATGCCGGAACGCTGCAAGATCTGCACGCTGCCAATAGAGCCCGCGCAGAGCACCGTTTCGCTTTTCGCCGCAACCTGATAGCGCTGACCATTCTGCTCGAAGACGAGGCCTGTCGCGCGGCCATTCTCGAGGGTGACTTTGTCGATCAAGGCGCCGGTCTCGACCCGCAGATTGGGCCGGCTCCTGGCTGGCTTTAGAAAGCCACGCGCCGCCGACCACCGCCGCCCGGCCTTTTGGTTGACGTGGAAATAGCCCGCGCCTTCATTATTCCCGGTATTGAAATCCGGCGTTTTAGGGATCGCCATTTCGACGGCGGCTTCTCGGACGGCATCGAGGATGTCCCAGCTGATCCGCGGTGGCTCAACCCGCCAATTGCCGCCTGTCCCATGCACCTCGCTCTCACCCAGGAAATGGTCTTCCAGATCGCGAAAGACTGGCAGGACATCATTCCAGCCCCATCCGGTCAGGCCCAAATCGCGCCAACGATTATAGTCCTCCGCCTGGCCGCGCATCGTGATCATTGCATTGATCGCAGAGGATCCGCCTAGGACTTTGCCGCGCGGATAGTTTAGCGTCCGACCATTCAAGCCGGGCTGCGCGGTGGTTTCGAACATCCAATCGGAGCGCGGATTGCCAATCGCAAACAAGTATCCGACCGGAATGTGAAACCAGATCCAATTGTCTTTGCCGCCTGCTTCGAGCAACAGGACTTTGTTTTTCGGGTTTTCAGAGAGACGGTTTGCAACCACGCAGCCAGCTGACCCAGCCCCGGCAATGACATAGTCATACGCGCCGGGGAATGGGGTGGCCGTCTTGGTCATCAACCAGGCTGAACGTCGATGAAGCGTCCGCCGTCTGCCGCGAGGCGCTTCAGCGTTTCACATGGCGCGAACTGGCTATCCTCGGCGCCGAGTTTTTCCATAGTTGCGAGAACAGCTTCAGCGCCGACCATGTCGCCATACAGCATTGGGCCGCCTTTATCCGCTGGCCAGCCATAGCCGTTCAGCCAAACAATATCGATATCGGAAGCGCGCTGGGCTTTCTTCTCTTCGAGGATTTTCAGGCCCTCATTGATCATTGGATAGATACAGGTAGCGATAATCTCGTCCTGGCCAGGCGCGCCGCCTGCTTCGACGCCGGTGACGTCTGCAATGATTTTCGCCGTCACATCAGATGGAATAGGGCGGCGGTTTTCGTCGTAATCATAATAGCCAGCGCCCGTTTTTTGGCCGCGGCGATCGAGCTCACACAGCGCATCGCGGATCGGGTTGGCGGTTGTCGCGCCTTTCTTCCAGCCAATGTCTAGGCCGGCGAGATCTGACATTTGGTAAGGTCCCATACGAAAGCCAAAGGTGTTGAGCGCTGCGTCTACATCCCAAGGCATCGCGCCTTTGTACACGAGCTTCTGCGCCTGCGCTTGGCGCGCAAACAGGATGCGGTTGCCAACAAACCCGGGGCAAACACCGACCAGGGTCGCGACCTTGTTGATTGTCTTGGCGAGGTCCATGCTGGTCGCGATGACATCATCCGCGGTGTGGTCAGCGCGAACAATCTCGAGCAGTTTCATGACGTTGGCGGGAGAGAAGAAGTGCAAGCCAATCACATCTTCCGGGCGCTTGGTGACGCTCGCAATCTCATCAATGTTAAGGGCAGATGTGTTGGTCGCGAGGATGGCGCCGGGCTTCGCGATGCGATCGAGATCGGTGAAGATTTGCTTCTTCAGGTCCATGTCCTCGAACACAGCCTCAATGATCAGATCGCAATCGGCAAAGTCGTCCATAGTCAGTGTGCCGTTCAGACGGCCCATCCGCTCATCGACTTCTTCGACTGGGAAGCGGCCTTTGTCGGCGCTGCGCTGATAATGACCGCGCACGACACCGAGCCCGCGATCGAGGGCCTCTTGCTGACGCTCCAAAATGGTGACGGAGATGCCAGCTGTGGCGAAGTTCATAGAGATGCCGCCGCCCATGGTTCCCGCGCCGATGACCCCGACTTTCTCAATCGTGCGGCGCGGTGTGTCGGCTGGAACGTCCGGAACCACCCAAGCGTCGCGTCCAGCCTGAGCGATATAGTCGGAAACTTCCTGCGGGGTCATAGAAATAGCGGGCATAAGGGCGGCCTTCTTAGCTTAGAAAATGTATGTTGGGTGGCCTTACACCAAATGCGTGCAGGTTTGAAAGCGTCGTGAAAGCCTGCCGTCGCGGAGTGTGGTCTGCGCAGGGCGCACAACTGCGCTAGGCTTCACCCGAGGATGCGAGCGGTTTCTCAGTCCAGAGCAAAAAGCCATTATCGCGAAACCGATGCCAGGTGGAATATCGCCATTTATCTGGATGACTGACTAGCCCGTGGCGGACTGGATTGCCGTGCATATAGCCAATATGGCGCTCTAAATCGACAAGGTCACGGATTTGATAGTCCCAGTAACGGTGGTGCCAAAGTGCCGTCTTTCCTGCCTGTTTCGGATCTTCAAACGTATCAGCGACGCGCTGCGTGAAGCCAGATTGCAAATAGGCGATGCGTCTTTTGTAATCCCTGTCCTCATCTGACAAAGTCCAAATCATGTGGAGGTGATTGGGCAGAATGACCGTTGCGATGGTCTCGAACGGGTAGAGGCCTTCGACATCGCGCGCGCTGTCGCCGAGCAATTGCGCATGCCGGGTCAGCACCGAACTCGCTTCGTCGGCGAGGTTGAGGGTGAAGAACCAAGTTAAGCCTGGTTTAAATTGGGCTTCGTGCGCACGCATATCACAATACAAGCAAAGCTTGGGCCGGTCCGGCAAGTGTCTGAAATTTCATTTAAGTTCAATGACTAGTCGATCTGGCGCACCTAATCGCACCAAACGGGTTTGATGGTCTCGCTGAGCCAGGGTTTGGATAGGCCGTCTTTGGCTAAGAGCCAGCCAATATGAGTGCCGTCGAGATAGACATGAGCGCGGGTACGGCCGAAGCGGTCTGTGCCTTCGGGCTTGAAGGTGAGCGTTTGAGCATCGGCGAACAGGACCCGGGCGCGCGCTTCAACTTTTTGACCCAGAGCTTCCTCAGCGGCGCATCCGGCACTGTTTCCGGTTTCTGGGCTGTCCCAACCGATCAGGCGCAAGCGAATCCGTTCTGTGCCGCGATCGGTCAGGCGTTGCAGCTCGAATGTATCTCCGTCGACCGCAAGCACATCGCGCACGGGGGCGCTGACACAACGCGCGCTGGGCGCATCGCAGAGATTGTCAGGCTTCGGCGGCAGATCGGATTGCGAACAAGCGGCCAGAACAAAGCCGAGCGGGATGAGAGAAAGGCGCATCAGGGCAATAAGGCGAGGCGTACGGTCGACGTCAACTCCAGGCCTCGCAACGGCGATGAGAGTTCGGACTCTTAGAAAAGGAAAACCCCAGCCGGAACTCGGCTGGGGTCCGTGAGCCGGATGGCTCTTGAATCCTTGGCTGCGTTCAACTTTGCTTAGGCTCATCCAAGCAAGCAGCCTTAAGATAGTGCTACGGCGTATTCAGAGGTTGCTCCAAAAAAACCTTCACACAAACGGATCCAATCACCGTTCCTGGTTTCTCACTCGACATTGGATCACCTCCTTTCAGCTGTTGAACGACTATGCCCGGTGCACTCTGGCGTTCCGGACACTGCCAATTAAGCATGAGTCATGCCTAATGAAAGGTGAATATACGCGTCTGGGTCGAAAAAATTGAGTTTTGCATACTGAAACACCCACTGACGCAGTTCAGTGGGTGTTTCTTAAGCGCGAGAGGGTAGCGCTATTTTGGATTTAGTTGGCGAGGGCGCCGATCACGAGACCAATAATTGCCCCGGTGGCGACGGACGCCAAGACAGCATCTCCGCTATCATAATCGTGGACCCAGTGATAGCCGTGCGGCGGGTCATAGAGTCCCCAATAATTATAGTCTCCGATGATGATCGTGTTGGAGTGATAGCCGTAATGACCCCCGATATAATAGCTCGGAACATAGTGGCGATCGTACACGTATCGGAACGTTGGCCGCGAGTAATAATAGAACGGACGGTGTCCACCCCAGTAATGGGCGCGCGGCGAGTAGTACCGGAAATTATGCCGACGATACTTATTGCGATAGTGATAGCCATTATGGTGACGGCGGTAGTACCGGTTGAAATTCCGGTGATGCCGATAATGGCGGTCGTAATTGTAGTGCCGGTTGTGGCGATAATCGCGATTGTTGTAGTGCCGGCGATGATGACGATAGTCACCGCGAGCGTTGCGATAGCCTTGATTGTAACCGCGGTCATATGAGTTCCGACGGATTTGTCGATTTTCACGGCGGTTCTCAATGCGGCGCTCCTGCCTGCGCTCGGCCCGGCGGTCTTGCCTTTGCTCAAAGCGACGATCGTCACGTCGTTCCGCACGTCGGTCCTGCCTTTGCTCAAAACGGCGATCATCGCGGCGTTCCGCGCGTCGGTCTTGCCTTTGCTCAAAACGGCGATCATCGCGGCGTTCCGCTCGTCGTTCCTGACGATTCTCTATTCGGCGTTCACCGCGCCGTTCTTGGCGGTTTTCGGCGCGCCGCTCCTGCCGGTTTTCGAACCGGCGGTCTTGCCGATTTTCAGCTCGGCGCTCTTGACGGTTACTGAACCGGCGATCTTCACGCTCAGCAATTCGCCGTTCTTCACGACGTTCCGCTCGGCGTTCTTGTCGGCGTTCTCCGCCGCGTAATTCGCCCGTGTCTCGGCGCTGGGCTCTGACACGTTGGTCTCTATTTAAAACTTCTCCGCGCGCATCACGTCGGTTTTCCCGGCTTTGGCGGCGTTCCTGGCGATTGCGCTCGACACGCTCAGCATGCGTTCGCTCCGCAAATGGAGAGTTGCGCTTGTCGTTATCCGCAAAAGCAACCGGCCCAAGTATACCTGCGGCCAGTGCCATGACAGCAACGCTTGAGCTTAGTTTTGAGAGGATGGACATATTGCGTCCTCCTTTCTTGGTTAGGGCGCCCCCAAAAGGGCCCACAAATTTCGGCTGTTCGTGACAAGCCTTGCATGTCAAACTAGAGAGAGCGCCTGAATTGACCCTGAACGGAGCTTTCATGTCGCCGCGCGATCACGTCTTTGTGACCGAAACGATCCAGATCCCAGAGTGGGAACTGCAAGAGAGTTTTATCCGCGCGTCTGGCCCTGGTGGTCAGAATGTCAATAAAGTCTCGACCGCCGTTCAGTTGCGTTGGAACGTTCTCGCGAGTTCAATTCCTGCACCCGTAAAAGTTAGATTTCGCAAGCGTTTTGGGGCCCGCCTGACACAAGAGGGTGAGTTGATTATCGAAGCGAAAGATCATCGCTCTCAAGGGCTCAATAGAGAGGCCGCGCGCAAGCGATTGGCGAGCATGGTCAAATCTGTTGCGGAGCCGCCGCGAAAGCGAATTAAAACACGCCCGACGCGGGCATCCGTTCGACGACGTTTAGCGGGTAAAAAGCAACGTGGTGTGGTCAAAGCCTTACGCGGTAAGGTGACGGATGACGACTAAACCAGCAAAATCACTCGAGGCGGGCCACAGGGTCAACGGTTTCAACATTACTCGTATCAATCGTCTCATCTTCTAAGACAGTTGGTTCCGGTAACGCTTCCAATCCTGAGTCTTCTGGGTTTTCTTCGGCGCTGGCAAATGTTCGCGTGACGTCGCGCTGGGCTTCCGCGATCCAAACCTGTTCGCCAATGGCGAGCGTATTCAAAAGGTTCGACTTAATGTTTGCCATCGTCGTCCCGTGATCAAGAATGATGTAGCGGCTGATTTGATACCCTGTTCGGTCTTTTACGATCGCGCTTACCGCGGCGTACTCGTAATTAATCTCATTCGCGCGCTCGTAGGACATGTTGCCGTCGAACGTCATCCAGATGTGCAAACCCTGGCAAACACGTTCGGCATTACAGGCGGTCCCTTGCATGAAAAACCGCACACCATTGATGCCCATCGCCATGACAGCGACATTGCTCGGGATCAGTTCTTCCAGCTCATGACCTTGCGTTTCAACGATGTATTCCAGGTCGTCGATTGAGATCGAGGTCATCAACCAACCGTCGCGGTCTGGCTGCGGGGTTTCTTCCTCTTGCGCCTGCGCAAAACTCGCGAGGGCGATTGAGGTAAGCCCCAAAATCCAGTGTTTCATCTTCAATGCACCTCGCTCTGACTTCGTCGTCGTCCCACATTTCACCATGTTCGTCACCTTGTCCTAACAAAATGGCAATCTTCAGGCATGCAATTTTTCCATGAACGCTAACCGAATGGCGCACTCAGACCGGGTTGAAGTGGTCTGTGTATTCCTGCAGCCATGATGAAACGCATCATATCACCTCGAGCAGCCGCGCTAGCCCTTGCGGCGCCTCTGCTCTTCGCTGCTCCGGCACTTGCTCATCATGGCAAGGCGGACAAACGCGTGACAGGCGGCATCACCTTTCACAGCGGGAATGGCAGTGTTCATCTCGGGCTTGGCCAGAATGGCTACAGTTCGATCGGCTACAGCACGCGCCGTCACCATAGCTATGGCGACCACCGATACGATAATAATTATCGCTACAATAACCGCCAGGCGAAACGTCAAGCGATCCGTGCTTGCCGCCGCGCGATCAGAGATGAAGCGCACTATCGCGGCTTTCACGATGTCGATTTTGACGATGGCCGCTATGCTGAACAAATCGGCCCGCGGGGTTACCGTGTGACGTTTAACGAAGTCGAGTTCGAAACCCGGCGCCGTGAGATTGAGCGACCTGTGACCTGCGTGGTTCGACGCGGCGACCAAGTGCGCGACATCTGGGGTATCCCTGAACCGCGCCGCCGCGGCTACGGCAAACGCTACAATCAAGGCTATTACAAATAGCAGCTTATTCCTTTCAGAATGAAAGTCGGAACGGGCTTCCCCTTGGGGAGGCCCGTTTTGCTTGTGTCGCTGACTTGCTCTTCGTCTCTCGCGCATTAAAACCCCGAACAAAGTCAAAGGAATGTGAGAGGTCGGAGCAGATGCAAGATGTGATTGAGGCTCTCGAGGCACGGCGCGAAAAAGCCCGGATGGGCGGCGGGAAAGCCCGGATCGAACGTCAGCACGAAAAAGGCAAACTCACTGCACGTGAACGCGTCGCGCTTTTGCTGGATGAAGACAGTTTCGAAGAAACCGACATGTTCGTGGAACATCGCAGCCATGATTTCGGCATGGAGAAACAATGCATCCCGGGCGATGGCGTGGTCACTGGTCATGGCACAATCAATGGCCGGCTGGTCTATGTATTCTCCAAAGACTTTACGGTGTTCGGCGGGTCGCTCTCGCTCGCGCAGTCGGAAAAGATCGTAAAAGTCCAAACTGCCGCCATGAAGGTCGGCGCGCCGGTGATCGG
>JBCBGJ010000108.1:0-7537 GCA_038526925.1 Pseudomonadota bacterium | reverse complement strand
GATGGCTGCCTTTCCCCCGATGCCATAGCGGAGGCTTATTGGCATGTGCATTCGCAGCCAAAATCAGCCTGGACACATGAAATGGATCTTCGCCCATTCAAGGAGCGCTGGTAGCAAAGAAGGGTCCGGTCGGCTTGGCCGAAAAAGCGATCCTTCAATTACTGTTAGTCTTCTGCATTCGGAGCTTCACCTTCCGGCGCAGCCATAAGCGGATCCTCAACGCGCTCCGAGACGGCTATAGCAGGTTCAGCCTCAAGCTCTTCGACCACACGCATAATCGCAGCTGCAATCTCGACGGGCACTTCTTCCTGCAAGAAATGCCCGGCCTGCGTTTCTGTAACGCGCGCATTTGGGAAGAAGGCCTTCATTGCAGGCAATGCTCTGGCGAAGATCGGATCGCTCATTCCCCACACGATCTCGGCAGGCACATCAAGCGACGTGACATATGCCTGAATATTGCGAAGCTCTGCCGAACTTGGATGATCGGGACCGTCCGGCACCATTCGCATCAGCGCCAGGGGAGCCTTCTTGTTTCCGCTTTCGATGACGGGGCGACCGTAAAGGTCAGCGACCGCTTTTGGAAAAGAGGCTGGATCACCCTGGGTCTCATGTAGACGATCGAAAATGGAGACGAGGTTCTCCATCAATAATTCGCCGACGACCGGAGTTTTGGCGAGATCATGCGCCCGCGACAGGCTCATTTTTTCGGTAGGTGCATTGAAACCCGTGTTCAGGACAACTGCGCCACTTAAAAGCTCGGGCGATTGCATAAGAGCCCCTACGCCAACTGCGCCGCCCCAATCCTGTCCGACATATACGAGGTCCTCAAGCTGCAACTGCCGCAAGGCTGAATTCATCCACCGCATATGATTTTCAAGCGTGTGCTCGCTTGCTGAGACTTTGGTCGAAAAGCCGAGCCCAACCATTGTCGGCATGATCACTCGCACCCGATCTGTCGGCAGCTCAGCAACCACTTTGCGATACAAAAGCCCGGAGGTTGGGTTTCCGTGCTGGGCATAGATTGGATACCCCTCACCGACTTCGAGAACATGAATTTTGATCCCTGGCTCAACCTCAACGAAGTAGCTTTTATAATGTTCAGAGAGAACCTCCGCCGCATAGTCTGGCAATGCGAAGGCCTCAAATGTCCCGGCATCCAGGGTGATCGTGCCCTCGCCTTTTGGGACAATCTGCTTGCCATCGCGCGTTATAGTGAAAACCAGGATGACACCCGCGAGGATGATAACGCCCAGAACAATCAGTGACATTTTCAGCATGGCCGTTGTCTCTTACCTATTCTTCGCCTGATTCAGGTGCCGTCGGTATTGGAAGGTCGCTTCCAGGCGCTGACATATCGTCTATAGGCTGCACCTGATCGAGCACGCGCATCACCGCAGCGGCGATAACATCTGGCACTTCTTCCTGGAGAAAATGGCCAGCTTGTGTCTCAGTCGTGCGGGCGTTAGGGAAGTGCTCCTGCATAGACGCAAGGATGCCGCCTCCAATTGGGTCATTCATGCCCCAGACAATCTCCGTTGGTACATTAAGACTTCGAACAAATGTGACAAGTTCTGCCATCGGAGCTGTGCTCGGGTGGTCTGGATCATGCGGCACCATGCGCATCAGGGCCAAACCGCCTTTGATATTGCCGCTGTCTTGGACGGGGCGACCGTAAAGCTCTCTGGCTTCTGGTGGCATCGAGTTTGGATCTCCTTGAACGCGCTGCATGCCGCTAAAGCCACCACCGGACACCACTTCGATTAGGAATTCGCCGACAACCGGCGTCCTGACCAGATCGTGCAAACGTGTCAGCTTCATCTTTTCAGTCGGCGCGTAAATTGCTGTGTTCATCATAACAACGCCATCAATGAGTTCAGGCGATAAGGACAGTGCCCCCACGCCAACAATCCCGCCCCAATCCTGGCCGACATAGATCAAGCCTTCCAGATCGAGTTCCTCTAGCGCCGCATTAAGCCAGCGATTATGATTGATCACTGTGTGATCTTTCACAGGCACTTTGGAAGAGAAGCCGAGCCCGACCATTGTCGGCATGATGACGCGCACACGATCGAGGGGAAGCTCTTCAACGACTTTGCGATACAGGAAGCCAGAACTCGGATTGCCGTGCTGCATATAAATCGGATAACCCGTTCCCACTTCCAGCATGTGAACTTTAATGCCAGGTTCAACTTCGATGAAGTAGCTTTTATAGTCTTCGGTGACGAAACGCGCAGCATAGTCAGGCAGCGGCATTCCTTCGAAGACTTTGTCGCCAATTCGGACCTCGCCCTCGCCTGTCGGCGTGACCAGCTTTCCGCCTCTGGTGATCCAGAACGCGCCAATGAGGCCCAAGGCAATTAGGCCTAGAAGAATGTACCCCAGAATCCGCCACATGGTTATTATTCCTTCCTGCGAGAAAACCGCTAACCCAATTTCACTTAATGCAATGCATTACTGCTGGCAAGAAAAGCCTTGTAGATTCGAAAGGAGACTCAATGGAAGATTTGGCTACCGCATCGCCGATCTACTTCATCGTAATGGCGGTCTGAAAATGCGGGCGGTCTGTTATCCGTTGAACATAAGCTTTCAAATCAGCCATTTCGTCGCTCACGCACCCCATCCGGTTGGCCATAAAACACGCATGTCCAAGCATGATATCCGCCCCAGAAAAATCGCCGATTAAGTAGTCTTTGCCGTCCAAGGCTTGATTAACCGGTGCCAATGATTTCGCCAGAAGGCGCTGAGCCTGGCCCAAGACGGTTTCATCTCGCCGTTCCTTAGGCAGCAACACAGTTTGCACGACAATTGTATTAATTGGCGGCATCACCATGCCTTCGCAATAATGGAACCATTGCTGGTATTTTGGCCAAGTGGGGTCATCAACCGCTGGCTTGAGCCCGCCATTCTTGTGCCGTTCGAGAATGTATTCGACGATTGCGCCGGACTCCCATAAGAGCACGTCGCCGTCTTCAAGTACGGGAATTCTCCCAAGCGGATGCCGCGCTCTGTGCGCATCAGACTTTAGGTCCTTGGGATGGAAGCTCATCTTGTTGAGTTCATATTCAAGGCCAAGTTCCTCCAAAAGCCAGACGATGCGCCCGGCGCGGGAGTTTGGAGCGAAGTGAAGTTTCAGCATGATGTTCGAGAATCCTTTTCAGCAGATCCAATGGTAAAATTTTACGAAGTTGCGTTGCCACCTGTGTTCAGCTCAGATCGACCTTGTTTGGCAAGAAATTGCTGAACATGGCGGCGCAGTTTTGAAGATTTTCAGCAAAGCCCGGGCGCGCCTTCATCATTTCGGTATGTTTGACCAAGCCAGGCCATTTTCCGGCGTCGGGCAGGCCTGCAACCAAATCAAGCTGAGTCATTTGAGCGGCAACGGCGATATCGGCAACGGTTGCGCTGTCGCCGACAAAATAGTCATTCCCGTCCAGAGACGTTTCGAGATAGTCAAAATATTTCGGAAGCTTTTCGTTCCAGGTCTTCTTTGCCGTGTCGACATCGGAGGCCTCGCCTTTAAAGATCGGGAAGACAATCGGCCGGAAAAGTTCCAGGCCGAGCGTCATTGCGAACCCGGTATCCATATATTCTTCATACCAAGCGGCGCGGCCCGCATCAAAAGGATTTGATCCATACAGGCCAACATCGAACCTGCGTTCCAGATACATGCAAATGGCGGACGAATCTGGGATTGTGCCAGGAATGCCTTCTATTGCTATGGATTTGTCGCGGAGGACAGGAATACGCCGCGATGGGCTGATCTCAACAAACCAGTCAGGCATGTCCATAATGTTGATATTCACCAAGTCGTATTCCGCGCCGGCCTGGTGAAGGGCCGCTTCGGCCTTGCGCACGAAGGGGGACATGGGTGTTCCGTAAAGGACGAAGTCAGTCATGAGAGAACGCTTTCCTGGTTGATCTCTTCGTTCATATGTTGCGTGCCTGAACGATGTCGGAGCGTCATTATCAGCATCTGGCGCGGAGATATGCAAACGGGCAAACACCGATGAGCGGCCGAACTCGGAGGCCTCTCATCGGTCAATACTCCAGGGTTTTAGAACGCCTTACGGAGGGTCACGCCAAATGTACGAGGCTGGTTCGGAAAGCCATTATAGTTTCCATCGAGCGGTGCCGGCGACGTGGCGATAAGATACTCGTCTTCGAATAGATTGCGCGCCCAAACGGATACGCCAATACCATTCTCTGTCATAAGACCGGCGGACGCATTGAGGATATTTTGTTCTCGAGAATAGCCAGCCGCTTCAATGATCGCTTGATCCGCTAGGTTGTCGCTGAACGCCGAGTCGCCGACATATTGCCAGTCGCTGCGTACAAAACCACCCATGTTTCGAACTCGGAAATTGAAGTTCGCTCCGACCGTGAACTGGGTATCGGCAATGCCTTGCGGGGTTTGGCCAGACAGATCGACGGGATTGCCATTTTCATCAACCGCTCCGCCGGCGAAGCTGTCATATTCTGCGTCCAGGAACGTTCCGGCGAATGTCAGGGTGAGCGGCGGGATCGGCCGCCAAGTGGCGTCTAATTCGAGCCCCAAGGTCGACTGCTCCTCGGCATTCCTTAGCGCAAACCCGCCAGTGCCACTAAAGACGCTTGATTGAAACCCTTCGATGGATTGATCAAAAACGGCCACGTTGAAGGCGACCGTGTCGAATTGAGCTTTTAGACCCAGCTCAAACACAGTCGCCATTTCGGGACCAGCGAGCCGCGTGCCGACGGGGAGATTGGTGGTGTATAGCCCTGCATCTGTGACCGGCGATGATGGTGTCACGAACAGGGCTTGGCCCGTAATCGGATCGACAATCGGGTTCCCTTGAATGAGGTCTGCCGAAGACGGTGCGCTTTGACGCTGCAGATTCCATGACGAGGCCTTAAAGCCGGTCGCATAAGTGCCGTAGACGTTGATATTGTCGTTCACGTCGTAAGCCAGCCGCAGCGTATAGGTCGTATCGCTATCGCTTGACTGTCCATCTTCCACTGCGTTCGGGAAGCTGAGGAAAGGCGGGAAGATCTGTATTCCACGCAGAACGTCGAAAGGGTTATTTGGGCTTTGGGCAACGGCCAAAGCTTGCTGCTGGAATTGCGCATAGGCTTGAGGATTTCCCAGTATGAACGGCCCGATGGAGGCTGGATTCTGAACATTGATTCCCTGCATGGCCAATAGGTTTGCGAGCGTCGCTGAATACCCGATTTGCTCTAGATTGACGGTCGCCAGGGCATCTGTCGTGAGGACATTCATGCTCACGTCTTTTTCATCTTCGGTATAGTTCAGACCGACCGTCGCCGTCAGGCGGTCTGTCAGATGGAAATCGACCTTCCCGAAAACTGAAAAGGCCTCGTTTTCCTGAGAAACCTCTTCGAAGCTTCCCTGCCCGGCGCCGAGGAACGCGCCGGGAGGGACGCCAACAAAACTCTCTAGACCGGGAATGAGCGCTGGATTTCCAACCAGCCCATTCACATAGGCCCGAAAGTCTTGCCCAAAGGCAACCGATGAGTCGACATCGATCGACTCGTCAAAATAGAACGCGCCGATCATCCAGTCGAAACGACTGTCCGATGGATTAGAGGTCAACCTGAATTCCTGCGTGAAAGTGTCAATGTCCGTGTCCGAGCCAAAGAAACCGAACAGGTCGAGGTCTGTTGTGTCCGGGTCACTATTCTCGACCGCATTCGAATTTCGAAACGCGACAATATTCGTAATGGTCGCAAATCCGAGGTCATAATTGCTGTTGAGCGAGAAGCCCGAATTTTCGATTTCATTGGTCGGCGGGAAAGTGACAAACGCGTTATAGGAGTACGGATCTTCAGCAACGATCGAGCCACCCAGAGCCTGAATGCTGGTATTCGGCACAAGTGGGTCTGCCGCAGTTGGATCAGCGCTCACAATGTTTGACAAAAGGCAGCAATCTTCGTCGATCTCGTCATAGTCTGCGATAAGACGGATGTTGAGCCTCTCATTTGGGGCGAATAGAAGCTCGCCGCGAACGCCCCAACGGTTACGTTCGTTGTAGAGATCGCCTGTGCCCAGGTCTTCAGCATAACCATCGCGTTGGTTCACGCTGCCCGACAAGCTGTAAGCCAGCGTATCGGTAATCGGGCCAGTAATGTCGCCCTTGGCGCGGAACGCATCGAAGTTGCCAAGACTGGCCTCAACGCTCCCTGATCTTTCGAACTCTGGACCACGGGTGACAACCGAAACGACGCCGGCGGATGCATTCTTGCCGAACAGCGTGGATTGCGGCCCTCGAAGGACCTCCACACGCTCAAGATTTGGCAGGTCCGGGATGTAGGCGGCGGCGCGAGAGCGGTATACGCCATCAATGAAAATGCCAACCGATGGCTCTATGCCAATTGCGTTAGAGCCGTTCCCGAACCCGCGAATGAAGAAGCTTGTATTCGCCGAGGTCTGCCCTTGACGAACCGTCAAGGATGGAACGAGGGTTTGTAAGTCGTTGAGGTCCTGGATTTCTGCCCGTTCAATGTCTTCGGCTTGAACGACGGATATGGCCACTGGAGTGTCTTGCAGCGTGCCCTCTCGCTTTGTCCCGGTTACCGTAATGGTCCCGAGCCTCGAAGTCTCATCGGCCTCTTCTTGTTGCGCCGTATCCGGCTCTTGACTGGCCGCGGCCGGTACGACCCCAGCCATCAAAGCCGCCAGCGCAACGCTTACGGAAAGGATCGCTTTTGGTTGGCGGAAATAGGGCGCAGTTTGGCAATGTCTCATAAGATCCTCCCATAGGCCATTCGCATTTATGATGCTTGTCATTATTTTTTAATGCTATGCATTATTTTTCAAAAAGCAAGTGGGAATCTGAAACCGCCAAGCGATGATCAGGTCAGCATGACCTGCCCGCAGCATCACCGTTCGGTCTTTACCCTTAGGAGTCAGTCAGCAAGGACCTCAATTGGCCCAAGTCACATATTCATCACTGACATCAAAGGGGTCTGTATTGGTTTTATCGATCCGAACCGGCCACTCCATTGCATGGGGAAAGAGCG
This sequence comes from Pseudomonadota bacterium, assembly GCA_038526925.1. Taxonomy (GTDB): domain Bacteria; phylum Pseudomonadota; class Alphaproteobacteria; order Caulobacterales; family Hyphomonadaceae; genus Henriciella. The sequence continues at coordinate 520 of JBCBGJ010000108.1, read as the reverse complement.
GCGATCTTGCGTTTTGCCAATGCCGATCAATCAGAGCTTTCAGCTCCGCAAGTTTCTCCGGTTGCGTTGCTGACAGCTCAACTTGCTCGGTTGGATCTTGGGCCAGATTGAACAGCCACTGCTTATTTTGTCGCTCGTCAATTTGTAGTTTCCAATCGCCGGCGCGAACCGCTTTGTAAAAACCGCTCGACCAATAGATGGCATCATCTGGGCGCTGCACAGCGGCTGCTTCGCCCACCGCGAGCGGCAATATGTTTTGACCATCAACAACAACGTCGCTCGGTAAATCTACGCCTGCAACAGCGGCTAGAGTTGGCATTAGGTCAATATGACTGACTGGCTCTGATATCATCGCTCCGGAAGGGATACGGTTTGGCCATTTGACAAAAAATGGAACCCGAATTCCGCCTTCAAAAAAAGAACTCTTCCAACCTCGATAGGGTTGGTTGAGATCGGAGAGTCCAATATAGCCCGCGCCGCCATTGTCCGACGAGAATACAACTATTGTGTTTTCGGCGAT
>JBCBGJ010000107.1:0-7544 GCA_038526925.1 Pseudomonadota bacterium | reverse complement strand
GCAACGCTTCAGCGCGGTCTTTTGATTGGCGCGGCGCTCGGGCTATCAATCTTTATTGTGTCACCCATCCTCGGGCGTGTTGTGTTTTCGCCATTTGGAGCGGAAGCGGATGTCGTTGATCTCGCGGACGGATATTTCTCCGCGCGGGTTTGGGGCGCGCCGGCCTTGCTCACGCAGTACGCAATCACGGGTTGGTTGCTTGGAACTGGCCGGACCGGCGCCTTACTGGCGATGCAGATCGTGATGAACGGCGTCAATATTGCGTTGGATATCTGGTTCGTCGCTGGGCTTGGTTGGGGGCCAGTGGGGATTGGCGCTGGAACCGCAATCGCAGAATGGGTCGCGCTCCTGTTTGGCCTCGCGCTGATATGGCGGAGTTTGAAGCGAGAAGCGGGATTGTTTGACCGAGCAGCGCTAATTGGGTTGCTCAACGCCAATCGCGACATTCTCATTCGGACTTTGGCGATGCTGCTATGCTTTGCCTGGTTTGTCCGCTCCGGCGCGCAATTAGGGACTGAATATGTGGCGGGCAACGAGGTCTTGCTACAATTCATTACTGTGGCCGCATTCGTTTTGGACGGGTTTGCGTTCGTTGCCGAAAAAGAGATTGGCGAGGCTTATGGCGGGCGCGACCGGCGCAAATTACTGAGGGCGATGCGGATCACGACTGAGCTGGCGTTTGCCTTCGCGATCCTTATCAGCGCACTGTATTGGTTTGGTGGTGGCTGGGTGATTTCGACCTTTATTAGCGATGCCGAAGCCCGGTCTGTTGCGCTCGCCTTCTTGCCGTACTGCGCGCTGGTTCCAGTGATTGGCGTGTTGGCGTATCAGTTGGATGGCTTCTTGCTAGGTGCAACGCGCGGACAGGCATTGCGGACGGCTGCCGCCGTCGTGACGGTCGTTTATATTCCGCTTGATCTCATTATGCGCGATCAGTTCGGCAATACGGGTGTTTGGCTCGCATTTTTGGGCATGTTCATTATCCGCGTTGCGGCGCACGGCTGGTTCGTGCCGAGCCTTATGCGGGCGACGTCAGATCAGCGCCAACGGCCGCTTCAACCGAACTGAACCCATCCGCTTTGAGGCAATCAGCAAGCTCGGCATTGATCCGTGCTACGAGACTGGCGCCATGATAGACCAAAGCAGAATAGAGCTGCACGGCGTGCGCGCCTGCGCGGATTTTTCGGTAAGCGTCTTGGCCGGAGCTGATCCCGCCGCATCCGATCAGGTCAAACTCCCCGATCAATTCAGATGCGAACGCCTTTAGAACCTGAGTCGACTTCTCCATAAGCGGCGCACCTGACAGGCCCCCAGCCTGGTCCTTGTCAGCGCTGCTCAAGCTGTCCGGCCGATCCAAAGTCGTATTGGAAATGATCAACCCTGACAGCCAGGATCCGGCCCCGCGAACCGTCTCAATAATGTCGCCGATGTCTTGGTCTTGCAGATCAGGCGCAACTTTTAGGAAAATAGGTTTCCAGCCATCGTGATCGCCGCCTTGATCGGCTTCATAGGCGCCTTGCGCATGCGATTGTGCTTCACCGCAGCGTTCCAAAAGGGCTTCCAGTGCTGCTTTGTCCTGCAATCCGCGCAGCCCCGGTGTGTTCGGACTCGAGATGTTGATCGTGATATAGCTGCAAACCGGATACACTGCGGTGATCCCGGCCACATAATCCGCAATAAAGTCTTCGCTTAATTTGTTGGCGCCAACATTTGCCCCGACCGGACAGGTGTGGGATGGCGGCGCGCGGCGCAGACGGCGCACGAAATAGTCCAGCCCATGATTGTTGAACCCCAGTCGATTAATCACGCCTTGGTCTTCGTGCAGGCGAAACAGGCGCGGTTTTGGATTGCCCGGCTGCGGTTTTGGCGTGACGGTGCCGCATTCAAGAAACCCAAAGCCAAATCTCGCCATCGGCGTGTGAACATCTGCATTCTTATCAAACCCTGCAGCTAGGCCGACAGGGTTCTGTAGTTGCAATCCGGAGCGCGGCAACTTCACTGGCGTGTTCCAGCGTGATGGCGGAATGTTTGGGAGGCCTACACCGAGCTTTAAACCTTTGATCGTCGCCGTATGAGCTGCTTCAGGCGGGAGTTTCTTTACCAAAGGCAGGGCGAGGTCAGGTAGGCTCATGTGTCGATGTCTTGAGGTAAGCTGGGGATGCCGTCGGGGTCATTATCTAGGACCCAGGTACGCTTCGCGGCGTCGATGCGCAATGCGGCGTAGAGGTGCGGGAAAAGCTGTCCGCTGCGGCTTGCTTCCCAGCGAACAGGGCCTGCCATTTCTTCGACAATGTACTCTAGCAGACGCACATTTTTTTGGCCTGGATAATGAAGCGATAGAGTCTCAGCAACCTGCGGGCGGGTCGATAAATGGACGTAGCCATCGCCCTCATCCAAAGCCGTTTGAGTATAACCTAAGCGTTGGGCAACCTGCCAATCGGGTTCGCTTAAGATTTTATAGACTCGCGTTCGTTGTAACATAACCATGGCGGCGTCTTCACTCTGTTTTGAGGAAAAAGGCAAGCTCCACCATTCCTGGTTGATAAGACATTATTCCTATGATAGGAAAATAGTCTTTTAAGCAACCAAGTGCCGGAACACTTTGTCATGCAACACGGGGACGTATGGCGCGCATTGGATGCGATTGCAACGCGCAAAGGGCTCACACCGTCTGGGCTTGCAAAGCTCGCTGGCTTGGACGCCACCGCCTTTAACAAATCAAAACGTATCTCAAAAGGGGGACGATTACGCTGGCCCTCGACCGAGAGTATTGCGCGCGCGTTGAATGCGGCAGACGTGGACTACACAGAGTTTGCTAGTCTGGTCTCAGGGCCTGCGAGCCCGACGATCCCTTTTCTAGAGCTGCCTAATGCCGTTCGGAGCGGGTTGTTTAGTGATTTAGGTATGCCAGTAGCGTCCGCTTGGGATGCGATCGCATTTCCGGGGTCCAACTGGGGAGAGGGGTGTTTTGCGCTAGAGGTGACCGATAGCAGCCTAGACCCTGTCTACCGCGCCGGAGATCGGCTAGTCGCGTCATGCCAAGCCAGCATCCGCCCTCGCGATCGCGTACTCGTCAAAACAGCTGATGGGCAAATAATGGTCGGTTTGGTGGGCCAGCAAACAGCTCATCGAATTGACCTCAATGCGGTTGTGGATGAAAGCGCAGTATCCAGCTTCAACCTGGCTGAAATTGATTGGATGGCTCGAATAATTTGGGTGAGTCAGTAGATTTTGCGATCATTCTGCCCGTTTTCAGGTTTTCGCGGCGGAATATGCTTGCACCGATTACAGCTCTTGTGAGAGGACCACGGTCATGGATTGGGACAAACTGAAATCCTTCCACGCCGCCGCAGAGGCTGGCAGCCTCACCGCAGCGGGTGAGCGATTGGGTATTTCTCAATCGGCTGTCTCACGCCAGATTGCCGCCCTGGAGGAGCATCTTGGTGTCTCACTGTTCCAACGACATGCGCGGGGACTGGTTCTGACCGATGCGGGGCACACGCTCCATCGCTCTACGGTCGATATGGCAACTGCGGCGCAGGGCGCGAGCGCCGCGCTACGCGATCAGCAGGATGTGGCACAGGGTGAGCTCATCGTCACAGCGCCGGTCGCGTTCGGATCAACTTGGTTGGTCCCTCGCCTCGGAGAATTTGTCGGTCAGAATCCAGAAATGCGCGTTGATCTTCGTCTGGACGATGGCGAAAGCTATGATCTGCTGAAACTGGAAGCTGAGTGCGCTATCCGGTTATGGGCGGCCGATAAGGCTGATCTCATTCAGCGTAAACTCGCGACCGTTGCGACCAATCTCTATGCGTCGCCGGAGTATATCAAAGCCAATGGAATGCCGAGGACGCCGCAGGATCTCGATAATCATCGGATTATCGCTTACGGCGCGATAGATAGTCCGATTACGGCTATGAGTTTTGCAGAGCGCGTTGGCCGCGATGATGCTGGGCCGCGAAAAGCGTCTCTGACGGTCAACAATGTTCCCGCTATGCTGCGCGCTGTAGAGGCCGGTTTAGGGATTGCGGATTTGCCAGATTATATGGTCAGCGCTGTGCCGCGACTGGTTCGCGTGCTCGAAGACTTCACTGGACCGAGCTTTGATCTTTATTTCATCTATCCAAGTGATCTGAAGAGATCAAAACGAATTGGTGCCTTCCGAGACTTTCTAACGGGCCAAGTCGAGGCCTTTAGGTCTTCACCCTTGCGTCAATGATTGTGACATTTCTGTAAAATATGCAGAAATGCATGACGAAGATGCGCAGAAGCAGGTTGCAATCCCAACCAATAGTCCCATATAGCCTCCGTGTTGAGGTTCCGGACACAGACCCAATCATTCCTCCGATTGGGCGTTTCCTCCCCCAGACGGAACCAAACTTTCAAGGCCTGGCTGCTCTAAGCGCCGGGCCTTTTTTCTTTGGTTTCAAGGTTTTAGAACGGAACGCCATCATCGCTTTCGCCTGAACCGCCAGGAAGCAATCCGGCAAAATCGAACACGCGGGGATCGTGCAAGTGGCTCGGTCGCACTGTGGCAAGCGCGTGTGCCATCACCTGGCGAACGCCCGGCTTCTTGGTCTCCCACTCATCTAGCATTTGTTTCATCGCGACGCGCTGCAACCCGTCTTGCGAACCGCATAGATTGCAGGGAATGATCGGAAAGTTCATCGCCGCTGAAAACTTCTCTAAATCTGCTTCAGCTGAGGTGATGAGCGGACGCAGGACCATCACATCGCCTTCATCGTTGAGCAGTTTAGGCGGCATCGCAGCAAGCCGGCCGCCATGGACAAGATTCATCATGAACGTTTCAAGTGCATCGTCACGATGGTGACCAAGGACGATCGCATCGCAGCCCTCTTCACGCGCAATTCGGTACAGGATCCCACGGCGCAAGCGTGAACACATCGCGCAGAAGGTTCGGTTCTCTGGAACTTTCTCTGTGACGATCGAATAAGTGTCTTCGGTCTCAATCCGATAATCGACGCCGACTGTGTCGAGCCAGTCCGGCAGCACGTGTTTTGGAAATCCGGGTTGTCCTTGGTCCAGATTACAAGCGAGCAGATCAACAGGAAGGGCGCCCTGCCATTGCAGGTCGAGCAATACCGTTAGCAAGCCATAGCTGTCTTTTCCGCCAGACAAACAGACCAACCACTTGGGTCGCTTCTCCGATTGGCGATCGACCAAACCGTAATTATCAATCACTTGTAGCGCGTTGCGGGTCAGCCGTTTTCGAAGCTTCTTAAAGCTCACGCTTTTCGGGACATTCGCCAGAATGGGCGGCACTGTTGGAATAGAAGCTGTATCAGGCATGGCGCTGCCTATGCCATGAGGATGGGGACAGGCTCAAGAGGCTGACAGTGCAAGAAGAGCGTCAAGCCGCTTTTCCGGCTTTGCCATAGTATTCGCGGGCGCTCATGCCGCGCTTCTCGGCCTTTGCTTCCACAACCGACGTCACCTCGGCTGAGGGCCTCTTTGTGTCGTTCAAGCCGTAATACTCTTTCGCGCTCATCCAGCCCTTGCGGAGGCTCGCATGATTAGGAGCGTCCTCTGCGCTACGCGGTTTCAACATATTGTTGAGCTTCGGTTTATACCGGCGGATCAGATCTTCCTCGATCTTCTGGCGTTTGTTCTCTGATCGGATGCAGAGATAGTGACGCTCGGAAGCCCCTTTCTTGCGGGCTTCCTCCCAGCGCTCATGACCGTCGAGACGCCCCTGTAGATTGGATGCCTTGCCGATGTAGACGGGCTTCAGAAAGAAAAACGCGGTGCGACGGACCATGACGTAAATACCGCCCGCATCCGGCAACGCTTCGATCGTTTTGGTGATCTTAAACCGATAGCGACGGTTTGTTTCGCCGCGCCATACATGCCAGCCATAAGGGATCATGGATCGTCTCCAACCAATAATGGTTAATAAAAGCGTCTAATTGGTTAAGGTTTCGCTAAGCACGGCGCGCCGCACCGGCGCAAAACTCGTTCGGTGAATGGGGCAGGGGCCGAGCCGTTGCAGGGCCTCGGCATGTGCCGCGGTACCATAGCCTTTATGACCCGCAAACCCGAACTCAGGATAGGCAGCGTCATAGTCCACCATCAGCCGGTCGCGTTCCGTTTTTGCCAGGATAGAGGCGGCCGAAATTGCGGGCTCTTTTAGGTCACCCTTGATAATCGCTTCAGCGGACGCAGGCAGGTTTTGTGGTAGGGCGTTGCCATCTATCAGGATGCGGCTGGGCGTGATCCCAAGGCCCGCAATCGCCCTCTGCATCGCCAGAAACGTCGCCTCACGAATGTTCAGCGTGTCGATTTCGTTCGGCTCAGCGTGCGCAACGCACCAATACGCGGCCTTCTGTTTGATTTCAGGTTCCAAAGCGAACCGCTTCTTCTCGCTGATCTTTTTTGAGTCCGTCAGGCCCAATATTGGCGCATCCGGATTGAGAATGACAGCCGCCGCCGTCACCGGTCCCGCCCATGGGCCACGTCCGGCCTCGTCTACACCGCAGATCAAGTCTATGTTCATCATGAACGCAAACAACAATGATTCTAAGAAGGTGCGCTATGACAGACCCCTATGTGATTGAAATGAGCGAAACCGGTGGTGTGGAGGTTTTAAAGCAGGTCGCACGGGCGCCCCGTCTCCCTGGACCAGGCCAGGCCTTGGTTCGCCAAACTGCATCTGGTTTGAACTTCATCGACACCTATCATCGAACCGGTCTGTATCCAGTTAAGCTGCCATTCGTACCTGGCTCTGAGGGGGCAGGCGTGGTCGAGGCGATCGGCGAGGGCGTGACCAATATCGCTGTCGGAGACCGCGTCGCGTATCTCGGCGCGGGGACCTATTCAACTCACTATACCGGCTCTGCAGCTACGATGGTGAAACTTCCCGACGATGTAAGCGAAGACGCCGCCGCCGCCGTGCTCTTAAAGGGTCTGACCGCCTGGATGCTTCTGTTCGAAGTTCGCCGCGCCTCACCAGGAGAAACGGCCCTCGTCTGGGCGCCCGTCGGCGGCGTTGGGTCCCTGCTCGTGCCATGGGCGACGTCTATGGGCGTCAAAGTCATCGCGGTGACCTCAAGCGAAGACAAAGCAGCGCGCGCACGGAGCCTTGGCGCACAAGAAGTGGTCTTGTCATCTGGCGATGTCGCGGCAGAGGTGCGAGCCCTCACCGGCGGCGCTGGCGTCGATGTTTCCTATGATAGCGTTGGGAAAAATTCTGCGCAGGCCTCAATTGATAGCCTAAAACCACGCGGATGGTGGGTGAGTTATGGCAACGCCTCCGGCCCCGCCGATCCGGTTGCTCCGACCACCCTTGGCGGGAAGGGGTCTTTGGTTTTGACGCGCCCAGGCCTGTTCCATTTCATTGGCGACGCCGAGAGCATGCGCCGCGGGGCCGCCGCTCTGTTCGGCGCCCTTCGCGCCGGAACCATCAAGGCTCAAATCGGTCAGACCTTCCCGCTCAGCGAGGTCGCCAAAGCGCATCAAGCCATCGAAAGCGGAACAACTGTGGGTGCGACGCTCCTGCTGCCTTAGGGTTCAGATTTTAAGGCTGA
>JBCBGJ010000106.1:0-7675 GCA_038526925.1 Pseudomonadota bacterium | reverse complement strand
CCGGGCGCCGCGCGCTTGCCGGATATGAGCCTGGTCGATCTGCAATCTAACACGCCGGAAAAGGGTCAGTGGCTCTCCCCTGTCCTCGAAAAGGCGCTGATCGAGACATTCGAGAAAAAAGAGCAAAGCCTGCTCTTCCTCAATCGCCGGGGATATGCGCCGCTGGTGATCTGTAAGGCTTGCGGGGAGCGCTTGAAGAGTCCCGGCACTGAAAGCTGGCTCACCGAACACCGCTACACCAATCGTCTGGTCTGCCACCTCACCGGTTGGTCCATGCCAAAGCCCGACCATTGCCCGATGTGCGGCGCGAAAGATTCGCTGATGGGCGTCGGCCCGGGTGTCGAGCGCGTGGCCGAAGAAGTGCGCGTGCTATTGCCTGACGCGCATGTCGAAATTTTCTCGTCCGACACCGCGATGGGCGGCGAGGCCACGCGCGGCATTGTCGAGCGTATGGCCGAGGGCGAGATTGATGTTCTGGTCGGCACCCAAATCGTCGCTAAGGGTCACAATTTCCCGAACCTGACCTTGGTGGGGGTGGTCGATGCCGATAGCGGTTTGCAGGGCGGCGACCTGCGCGCCGGAGAGCGCACCTATCAATTGCTCAGCCAAGTCGCCGGACGGGCCGGACGGGCCGAGAGACCTGGCCGCGCTTTGATCCAGACCTATCAGCCATTCAATCCCGCGATGCAGGCGCTTGCCGCTGGAGATCGCGATGGCTTTTTACAGATCGAGCGGGACGTTCGCGAAGAACTGACCCTGCCCCCTTTTGGGCGGATGGCCGCGATGGTCTTATCTGCGCCGGACGCAGGGATGGCGAAAGAGATCGGCCTGCTGGCAGGCAAAGCTGCGCCGAACGGAGAGGGTGTCACGGTCTATGGCCCAGCCCCGGCGCCGATCAGCATCCTCCGCGGGCGTCACCGCTTGCGCTTCCTTGTTACGGCGCCGCGCGAAGTCGATTTATCGGCTTATATGGCGACTTGGATGAAAGCGCTGAAACTGCCCAATGCCGCGCGGGTGGCGGTGGATATTGATCCTTATTCATTCTTGTGAGGCAGCCTTCGCATTGAAAGGCACGGCGATATGTCGTTTAGCAGACCGAGACTAGAGAAGACCCGACATGTTCCAGCCCCTTGCGATCCCAGACGTTATCCTTGTGACGCCGAAACGCCATGGTGATGCGCGCGGGTATTTCTCGGAAACCTATCGCGCGGATGCTTTTGCTGAGGCCGGTATTCCAGGTCCCTTTGTTCAGGATAATCATGCCTATTCGCAGCAGCCTGGCGTACTGCGCGGTCTGCACTTTCAAAAGCCGCCCCACGCGCAGGCCAAGCTGGTGCGCTGCACACAAGGCGCGATCTATGATGTCGCCGTCGACATTCGCCAGGGCTCGCCAACTTATGGACGCTCTGTCGGGGCGGAGCTGTCCGCCGAGAACGGCGCTCAGCTTTATGTCCCGGAAGGGTTTGCGCACGGCTATTTAACGCTGACGCCTGACTGCCACGTTCAATACAAGACATCCGCCTATTACGCACCTGAGACAGAAGGCGGCCTGGCTTGGGATGATCCAGAGCTCGGGATCGAATGGCCAGTTGAGGGACTCCACATCATCCTGTCCGAGAAAGACAAAATCCTTCCGCCCCTCAGCGCGCTGGCGCCGGTCTTCTAATCGATCGGGAAATGCTATGACAGAGCTGCTTTGCATTGGGAAATCTGGCCAGGTTGCGCGCGCACTTGAAGAAAGATGCGCCGCGCGAGCGATCGCGTTCAAAGCGATTGGCCGCCCGAAAGCCGATTTACGTGAGCCCGTAAGCCTAAAGGCTGCTATCGAGACGACGGCGCCCCAGATTGTCATCAACGCAGCGGCGTACACCCAAGTCGATCAAGCAGAGACGGATCAAGATGCGGCCTATACCGTCAATGCAGAAGGGCCGAAACAGCTGGCGGAGACGTGCGCCGCGCTGGATCTGCCGCTGATCCATATCTCCACAGATTATGTCTTTGATGGAACAGGCACGGCGCCGTTTCAGGAAACTGACACCCCCGCACCGATCAATGCTTATGGGACGTCCAAACTGGCCGGGGAAGAGTATGTCCGGGCTGTATTACCCCAACATGTCATTCTGCGAACCAGCTGGGTTTATAGCCCATTTAGCGCGAATTTCGTGAAAACCATGCTGCGCTTGGCACAAGAGCGCGGCGAGGTGTCGGTTGTTGATGATCAAGTGGGTTGCCCGACCAGCGCTCTTGATATCGCCGACGCGATCATCGAAGTTTCGAAATTCCTTTTAATGCAAACCGACGGGCGCGAGCTCGGAACGTTTCACTTCACCGCGCAGGGGGAGGCCTCATGGGCCGATGTCGCAGCGGAGATTTTCTCGGTCTACGAGGCACGGACCGGCTGCAAGATTATCTTGAACCGTATCCCAAGTTCGGACTATCCGACGCCAGCGGCCCGCCCGCTTAACTCTCGCCTAGACACGCGCAAGATCACCGATACTTTTGGGATTATGCCGCGCCCTTGGCGTGAAAGCGTTCGGGAAACCGTCAATAGGCTGATGGATGAGGGAAGCTAGGCCATGAAAGGCATAATTCTGGCGGGAGGTCGGGGGACGAGACTTCACCCGATCACACGCGGCATCTCAAAGCAGCTGTTTCCGGTCTATGACAAGCCGATGATTTATCACCCGATCACCACGCTGATGTTGGCGGGGGTGACGGACTTTTTGATCATCTCGACGCCACAAGCTCTGCCAATGTTCAAAGAGCTCCTCGGGAGCGGTGAGAACTGGGGCGTGCAGTTTCAATATGCGGAGCAAGATAATCCGCGCGGCCTCGCGGATGCCTTCTTGATTGGGGAAGACTTCATCGGAAATGACCATTGTGCGCTGGCACTTGGCGACAACATCTTCCACGGCGCAGGCCTAGGTGAGCAATTGCAAACCATTAATACATCAAATTCTGGCGCAACAATTTTCGGCTATACGGTCGCCGACCCATCGTCTTTCGGCGTCGTCGAGCAAGACGAGGCTGGCAAAGTCGTCTCCATCGAAGAGAAGCCGAAAAACCCGAAGAGCAATCTCGCGGTTACGGGTCTCTACTTCTACAACAATGAAGTCGTGGATATCGCAAAAACGGTGAAGCCCTCCAAGCGCGGCGAAATCGAGATTACCAGCGTCAATAATGCCTATCTTGAACGCGGGGACCTCTCTTTGAAAGTGCTACCTCGCGGAACCGCCTGGCTGGATGCTGGGACGTTTGATGGGCTGTTGCAGGCCGCGGAATACGTGCACGCTGTTGAAAAGCGGACAGGGTCAAAGATTGCCTGCCCCGAAGAAGTGGCGTGGCATTTGGGTTTGATCGACGCAGAGCGCGTTCTCAAGCTCGCCGCAGATCACCAGAATGAATATGGCGATTATCTCAAACGCTTGGTGAGCTAACTCACCTCGCCTTCATTGCAGCGGCGATTTCTGGTCGGGCTTCTGAATTTGGCAAATACTGCGGCTCGACACGCAGATTGCTGGCTTGCTCGAACGCGTATCCCCAAGACAAAACATCGGCGTCGGCATCTTTAGCGCCCATAATCGAAAATCCAATCGGGACGCCGTGGACACTTCCCATCGGAACGGTGATGTGCGGGTAACCAGCAATCGCTGCAAGATAACCAGCGCCCGCCCAAGCTGGCCAATTATCGCCGTTCACCGGATCCACGCGCGGACTGAGAGGCCCGGATGGCGCAACGAGCATGACGACATCATTGTCGGCGAGGAGCTTATCAATACCATTCTCGCGTGACGCCGTCTGAACGGTTTCGAGAGCCGTTAGATAAGCTTCGTCCGTGATCGGACCTTTGGTTTCGGAGAGATCGAAAATGCTCTGATCAAACAGCGCCTGCTCGATCTCCGCATTGTCGTTATTGAACGCGATTAACTCAGTCAAAGATCGGGTCGTGACGGTGTCCGGTGTGCTTGCAAGATACTCGTTGAGCGTATGTTTGAACTCATACTGTAGAACATCAAACGAATTGCCGAAGAAGTTTTCTGCATCTGGCGAAAAGGACTCGATCTCGACCAAGGTGGCGCCTTGCGCTTCGAGGGTTTCGAGCGCCGCATTAAAACTGCCTTGAATGTCTGCACTCTCACCTTGAGCGAAGCGGAGGACGCCCACGCGCTGGCCGCTCAGGCTATTTGCATCCAATGCAGACACATAATCTGTCTTGGCCTCTCCCGTTGCCATTGCGTTTAGCATCATGGCCGCGCCCTCAACCGACTTGGTCATCGGCCCGGCGGTGTCCTGAGATGAAGAGATCGGGATGATATAGTCCTGCGCGACCAATCCCACCGTAGGCTTGAAGCCCACAATCCCATTCACGTTAGATGGGCAAATGACTGAGCCATTGGTTTCAGTACCAACAGTCCCAGCCGCGAGAGACGCAGCCGCAGCGGCACCTGACCCGGAGCTTGAGCCGCATGGATTGCGGTCTAGGATGTGAGGATTTCGCACCTGACCACCAAGCGCAGACCAACCGCTCATCGAGTCATTAGAGCGAAAGTTCGCCCATTGGCTGAGATTGGTTTTCCCAAGAATGATCGCGCCTTCAGCGCGAAGGCCCGCCACCAGAGGGCTATCGCGGCCCGTTACGTTGTCTTTGAGGGCCAGCGCTCCCGCAGTCGTCGCGATCGGATCTAGGCTCTCAATATTGTCCTTGAGCAGGATCGGAATGCCATCGAGCGGGCCAAGTGCGGTACCGCTCGCGCGTCGCTGATCACTCGCTGCGGCGGCCTCCATCGCGTTAGGGTTCAGCGCCAAAACCGATTGCAGTGTTGGACCGCTACGATCAACTGTATCAATGCGCTCTTGATAGGCAGCGACCAGTTCAGCCGCCGTCGTCTCGCCGGATGCGAGCGCTTCAGACAATTCAGGGAGCGTTTTTGAGAGAAGCTCTGACGGTTCGTATGAGATCGTCTCTGACCCCTCCGTCACAGTCGTGGTCTCGGTCGTTGTCACCTGAACGCCGCACGCCGCGCAAAGAGCGATGGCCGCCGCCCCGCAGAATAGCTTCTTCATATCAAACATCTCCCCACGCTTTAGCGCTCGAACTTTTTGAACTTTACCCGCTTCGGTTCAACAGCCTCTGGGCCCAGGCGGCGTTTCTTGTCTTCCAAATAAGAACTGAAATCCCCCTCAAACCATTCGACATGGCTGTCGCCTTCGAAAGCGAGAATGTGTGTCGCCATCCGGTCCAGGAACCAGCGGTCGTGCGAGATGACGACGGCGCAGCCCGGGAAGCTTTCTAGGCCCTCTTCCAGAGCTTGTAGAGTTTCCACATCGAGATCGTTAGTCGGTTCGTCGAGCAAGAGCAGGTTGCCGCCTTCACGGAGCATTTTCGCAAGATGGACGCGGTTACGCTCCCCGCCTGACAGCTTTCCAACTGGCTTTTGCTGATCGGTCTTCTTGAAGTTGAACGCGCTGACATAAGCGCGTGAATTCATCTCAACGCTGCCCAGCTTGATCACGTCCAAGCCGTCTGAAATCTCTTCCCAGACATTCTTTTTATCGTCGAGCTTGTCGCGGCTTTGATCGACATAGCCGAGCTTCACCGTCTCACCGAGTTCGAGCGTTCCCGCGTCAGGCTGTTCTTGTTCCAGGATCATTTTGAACAGAGTCGATTTACCAGCGCCGTTCGGACCGATCACGCCAACGATGCCGCCGGGCGGCAATTTGAAATCCAAGTCTTCGATCAAAAGGTTATTGCCAAAGCCTTTGCGGAGCTTTTCCGCTTCGAGCACTTTGTTGCCGAGCCGCGGGCCTGGAGGAATCCGGATCGTCGCGTTTGAGACGGTTTCACGCTCGGCCTTGTTCGCCATCTCTTCATAAGACGCGATACGCGCTTTCGATTTGGCTTGGCGCGCTTTCGGGCTGGAGCGGACCCATTCCAGTTCTTTGGCGAGGGTGCGCTGGCGACCTTTGTCTTCACGCGCCTCTTGTTCCATCCGCTTGGCTTTTTGCTCCAGCCATGCCGAATAGTTGCCTTCATACGGAATGCCGCGTCCGCGATCGAGTTCGAGGATCCAACCAGTGATATCATCCAGGAAGTAGCGATCGTGCGTCACCAAGATCACGCAGCCTTTGAAATTGATCAGATAGTTCTGCAACCAGGCAACCGTTTCAGCGTCCAAATGGTTGGTCGGTTCGTCCATCAAGATCATGTCCGGGCGCGACAAGAGAAGCCGGCAAATCGCGACACGGCGGATTTCCCCTCCAGATAGCGCGCTGACATCAGCTGTATCTGGCGGGCAGCGCAGCGCTTCCATCGCCATTTCAATCTTATTGTCGATATCCCAAGCATCCGCTGCGTCGACCTGTTCTTGCAGCGCGGTCATCTCTTCCATCAGCTCATCGGTATAGTCTTCGGCAAGCTTCATCGAGATCGCATTGAACTGATCCAGCAATTGCTTTTCAGGGCATTCAGAGGCGACATTCTCGAACACAGAAAGCGATTGGTCGAGCTGCGGTTCTTGCGGCAAGTAGCCGACTTTTACACCGTCAGCCGCCCAGGCTTCGCCGTTAAACTCGGTCTCTACGCTCGCCATGATTTTAAGCAAAGTCGACTTACCAGCGCCGTTTACACCGACGACGCCAATCTTCGCGTCCAGCAAAAAGGACAGATGGATATTCTCAAAAACTTGCTTGCCACCAGGATAAGTCTTTGAGACGCCCTGCATGTGATAAACATATTGCGGTCCGGCCATGGCGCACTGCTCCAAATTCGATAGATTCTGCCGTGTGTTACTCACGCTCTAGAATAGTGCAAGAGGCAATGGGGAACAGGACCTGACACAGATCGCGAAAGACTGCGATCACGAAGACATGATCCATCGTGGGCGGAATGCGTATTGCCGCGACATGCCAGGACCATAAGCTTAGACGAAGCCGAAAGGAGACGTCATGTTCCGAGCACGTAACGCAATCATTGCTGGACTTTTCATCAGCTCAGCATGGATGAGCTCACCGTTCCTCGTCCTTGCACAAGAAGACGTGCCACCCGCGACGCAAGACGAGTCCCAACCGGAGGCTGAACCTGACGTAGAGGTCGCGCCAACGGTCGAAGCGGCCGCCGCCCTGCTGGCGATTATCACGGCGATTGATGAGGAGGCCCGGCTCACGGCCAATGGAGCCACGTTCACGATCGATGATACGATGGTCACGTTGGTCTTTGATGTGACTGCGGACCGAATGCGGCTCTTCTCTCAGATCCGGCCGAGCGACGGGCTCTCCGGGCCGCAATTGCGCCGCCTGATGCAGGCGAATTTCGATACCGCGCTCGATGCGCGTTATGCTGTGGCGCAAGGCCAGCTTTGGTCGACCTTTATGCATCGCCTCACGACGCTCACCCAAGAAGACTTTGTCTCTGCGCTCGCCCAGACCGTCACTTTGGTGAAGACCTTCGGAACGACCTTTTCTTCAGGCGCCATGAGTTTCGGCGGCGGCGATTCAAATGCTGAAATTCAAAAACTCCTCGACCGTATTCTCAAGGATGATGGCGAAGAAATCTAAGGCTTTGCGCTAAAGGGCTGACAAGCCGTTCGGGGCAGGTTAGCCCTGCTTTCCATGTTGAAATCACTTCTAATTTCAGCATTTGAATCGCCGCCGCCGAAACTCATGGCGCCTGAAGAAA
>JBCBGJ010000105.1:0-7742 GCA_038526925.1 Pseudomonadota bacterium | reverse complement strand
TTTAGCCGCGGCTCAGTGAGTAATTCGGTGCTTCGCGCGTCATTTGTACATCATGGACATGACTTTCTTGCAGTCCATCACCGGGCTGTCATCGCCTCCAACATTGAATAGCCCCATACGCTCAAAGCCATGTGCCGTGTAAAAGCCGGTATTGGCTGGATTTGAGCGTATGGGGCTATTCAATGTTGGAGGCGATGACAGCCCGGTGATGGAACCCATGTGGCGCGAACCGAAAGAGCTTTAGCCGCGGCTCAGTGAGTAATTCGGTGCTTCGCGCGTCATTTGTACATCATGGACATGACTTTCTTGCAGTCCAGCGCCGGTGATTTGAACAAACTCGGCGCGCTTGTGTAGCTCCTCCATAGTCGGGGCACCGACATAGCCCATTGCCGCACGGAGCCCGCCGACCATCTGGTGGACGATAGGTCCGATCGGCCCTTTGAACGGCACTTGCCCTTCAATCCCTTCGGGCACGAGCTTGTCGCTGGCGGCATCTTTCTGGAAGTATCGATCCGCCGATCCACGCGCCATAGCGCCGAGACTGCCCATCCCGCGATAGGCTTTGTACGACCGTCCTTGATACAGAAAGACCTCACCTGGGGCTTCTTCGGTCCCGGCAAACATCGACCCCATCATCGCGGTAGATGCGCCTGCCGCAAGGGCTTTGGCGAAATCGCCAAAGAATTTGATCCCACCATCGGCGATAATCGGTGTTCCGCTCGCTTGCGCCGCGTTCGCGCAGTCTTCAATGGCTGTCAGTTGCGGCACGCCGACCCCGGCAACAATCCGCGTGGTACAAATAGAGCCCGGTCCGATACCAACTTTAACGGCATCAGCGCCTGCATCGATCAGCGCTTTCGTGGCATCGCCCGTCGCAACATTGCCAGCAATGATCTGGACCGCATTGGAGATTTTTTTCGCGCGCGTGACAGCTTCGCCAACAGCCTTTGAGTGACCGTGTGCTGTATCAATAACAACCGCATCCGCGCCTGCTTCGATTAGAGCGGCTGTGCGCTCAAACCCTGCATCACCGACTGTCGACGCCGCTGCGACGAGCAATCGGCCCCCATCATCTTTGGCTGCGTTTGGGTTCACGGCCGCCTTGTCCATATCTTTAACTGTGAGAAGGCCGATGCAATTGCCGCCTTCATCCACGATGACCAACCGTTCGATGCGATGCTTGTGTAGAAGGGTTCGCGCTTCCTCGATCGGGACGTCCATCGTGACCGTGACAACATCACGGGTCATCAAACTCCCCACCTGTTGATTAAGGTCAGGCGCAAACCGCATATCGCGATTGGTAACGATGCCGACGAGCTTGCCGTTTTCAACAACCGGAATACCCGAAAAACCCGTTTGCTCTTTCAATGCTTTCAACTCGGCCAAACTCGCTGACGGCTCAATCGTCACCGGGTTCATAACCACGCCGCTTTCAAACTTTTTGACCTGCGTGACCTGCGCAGCTTGCTCTTCAATCGAGAAATTACGGTGCACAACACCAATGCCACCAGCCTGAGCCATGGCAATGGCAAGGCGCGCTTCCGTGACCGTATCCATTGCTGCGGAAATCAAGGGTATGTTGAGATTGATCGCCTTGGTCAGTCGGGTCGCGACATTAACCTCAGACGGTGTGACCTCGCTCGCGCCGGGCTGCAAAAGCACGTCGTCAAAGGTGATCGCTTGTCGGATATTCATGTGGGGAGCTCCCTTTTCGGCTCCCTAATTGAGTCCCCAAAGAAGGGCAAGCCCCTTAGCGAAACTGATCTCTCATGACGCGTGCCGAAGCTTAAGCGTCAGACGGATCCGGACGCCCTGGTACTTCATCTGCCTGATCAGCGGGACGCCCTGGTATGGAGTATCCCCCTTTTAACCAGCGTGAGAGATCTACATCTGCGCAACGTTTTGAGCAGAATGGCTTAAACTCATCAGACACAAAAATCGCTCCGCAAACCGGGCATTTCTTTTTGCTCATCGTTTCGCGATCCTGCTTTCTGGGTTTGGGCTTTCTGAGACAATCAGTCTGCCGCCAAAATGTTCCTTGATCGCCATATCGGCATCGGTTCGACGCGAGAGATAGGCCTGCCAGGTCGGTCCGCCAAGTCTCAGTTCGAAAAATTGCATAGGAGCTGCAATGGCCTCCCGATGCACATCTCGCAGAAGATTTAGCAGAGTCGCCTCGGCAAGGTTTGCCGAGATTTGCTCTTCGATCGGCATGACCCGCCACGGAACGGAGGCCTCTAACAATCCCAGTGAAGATGGCTTGACTGTTTTCACGCCGTCCACGCCGAGATCTTTGAACACAGTTTGCGTCATAGCTTGGATTTCTTGCCGTGACGTTGCATTCAGCGGATCAAGACAATCCAGAACGAGATTCCCACCTAAGCCGCGCAAACTGACTTGTCGCGCCATTTCAATCGCGGCCTCGCGGTTGGCTGCTAAAGCTCGCGCTCCCGCACTGCCTTTGTTTCTGCGGCCCGCCGTGTCGATATCAAAAGCAGTCAGCGCCCGTGTGCGCTCAACATGTAGTCTGCCGCCATTTGGCAGAGTGATCGATGGCGCCAAGGCTTCGTCAAAAGCCATCGATACTCGCTTGGGATCTTCACGGACCCTCTGCGCATCACCGCCCAAGGTCTGATCACACCATAGCTCAAACGCCGGGCGATCATTTGTTGCCCCTTCAATTCTCGCGACGCGCGCGAGTTTTTCGAAACGGGCTTCACTGCGCACGATCACACGAAGCAAAGCACCTTCAGTCAAACCGTCGCGGGACTTCAACCGTAAGAAGGCTTCTTCGCCAGACGAAAGTTCTAGAAAGGCCCCTTGAAGTTCATCCACAAAGGCCCGCAACCTTGCATTTGCAATCTGTCCAAACCGGGCTCGCTCGCCATTGCCAGACCAACGCTGGCAGAACAGTTTGAAGGCACGCCCATCAGCCCCAATCGCGGCAGCCCGCAGTTCCCCTGGGGTGGTATGAGTGAAAATAGCGGGCGCGCTTTTTGAGCTCATTCCGGCTGGCAGGCACGCACGCCCAATACAGGTAGCTTGGTCAGCCACCCTTCTTTATCCGTCAGACTAATCAAACCTCGTTCTACACGTTGACCGCCATTCATCCGTTCGCCCGGAACAACCTCTAAGGAGAGCTCTCGACCATCGTCTGAGATATAGCGCGTCTCGGTGTTGAACTGCCCAAATATGTCGCCCCCTGCTCCGTTCTGCACGAGGTCCAACGGAATAGCGCCTTGAGCAAATGACGCCGTCCCTGACAGAGCTTTAGAGAAAAAGATGAACTTCGTTGTATCCGTTTGGCTCCACAAAAATAGAGCGCACTCACCCGCTAAGACTTCCTGAGGCCCTAAGCCTGAAGAAGGCACACTATCGATGGCAGGTGACATTGCGAGCATTCGGGCGCGTGCCTCTTGCGGGTCTAGATCCGGGGAAGAGCTACAGGCTGCGAGCGCAATTGTTAGCGCAGCAGTTGCGAGTAAACGACGAAGCATCATTGAAGTCCTGCGCTCCTTGATTGACGATAAACGAACTGGCCATTCTCACGCACAAACCCAATCTGTGTAAGCGCGATTATAATTTGAGTGTCTTGAGTGCTGATCCGGGTCGTAAACTCACCCTGCCCCGTCAAAGCCGCGCGGGCATCAATTTCGACTTGATCGCCATCATCAGACCGCCCCTCCATATCGATCACGAACGCACCGGTATCACAGCTAATTGGCCCTGAAATCTGACCGAATTGCCGTCCATATTGCGCCGCGAGGGTCGAAAGCGTGTCTGTGGATAGAGTTCCAGAGGCTTGTTCACACCCCACTTGCGACAAACGAAACGATCCGTCCGCAACACGCAGGCTCCCGCCCATCGCACGAACCGGCGGGGATAATGCTTCCAAGGCTCCGATTTCTTGCTGCATTCGGATTTCATCACCAATCAAAGCGCCGCGTGTTAGTGTCAAAATGCCGGTTCCGCGCCCTGCTGCTCCGCCCCATTGAATATCGTACGAGGGGCGCAATGAGAGCAGAGACAATGGGCGCAGCTTGAGGTTCACATCACCCAATGGCTGCGTGTCGATATAGAGCCCACTAATCCGGCCCTTCGCGATTGTTCCGTCGACTTTTGCCCAACCAATGCCCGCGGCACCCGCACCAGATTGATTGAGTACGAAACCTAGCGGCGTGTAGGAAATCAATGCCCCTATAAGGACGATAACAAAAACGATCAGAAGTAACAGCCGGCGCATCACAATCCCCCTGCGGCGAGATCTACATTCACGCGCACGAGACCGCCGCCTGCCTCCTCCATGTTAAACCGCATCACTTGTCCGCTATGCTTTGCTTGTACGTCTTCCAGCCATAGAAAAATCAATCGAGGATCGGCGTTCTCAAATACTAATCGGACACTTGTGTCGGTATCGCCTTGCAGACGCGCGATTGAGAGGCCGATATCACTCGCCGAGCCTGTTACGGCGGCTTTAAAGTCCTCAATGCTCGCCGATGTGGGACGCGCATTCGCTGGGGCTGCGGCGCCTTGAGCACGTTTGCGCATATAGGTTTCTTGGATCCTAGCTAAATTTCGATCTGCCTCTTCCAGATTCGCTCGCGCTTCGGCACGCGCGCTGGCTGTTGGGACCAAAACAAACTGCCAAACGACCACTAACGCTGTCAGAAGACCTGCCATTGAAATCAAAAGGCGCTCGCGATCCGCGAGGCCTGTCCACCACGCCATCATGCTCCGCTCTCCAAAGTTAGGTCGCCAATCACTTTCGATCCACTTTGTCGCGAGTCACCTGATCGTGCACTCAGTCCGGATTCCGTTACTATCGTCGTCAATCGATCCACGTCTGCGAAACTGTCAAACGCCACAGTAACGGTCATCTGACGACGCAGCCGATCATATCGAACACTCCGCAACTCGCTTCCCTCTACCTGGGCAAGTGAGTCATAGAGGACTGCGGTCGCATCAAGCACAGACGGAAAGACCTGGCCCGCATTTCCACGCTCGCTGCCAGCTAAAGCCAACACTTGCTGAACGTCACCATTGGTTTCAGGCCATCCAACACGGGCGAACTCCTGAGATAACTCTTGGTAGCCCGACGCACGGCTCTGCATCGCTGAGGTTTCGACGATCGCAGTTCCAAACCACCCGATAGCAGCAACTGCGGCGAGTGCACCGGCAAGGCGCCAGTGTCCAAACCCATCAAAATCGACCGATTGTCGAACCCGAAAGCTCCCCTGCCGCAGATCAATCCCGGCTGCGCCGTTTTCAGCCCATGTCGCTAATTGAACCAGGAATGCTTCTAAGCTGTTCGCGCCGTTCGAAGCAGAAGATCGCCCGACAGCCTGGGCCACGTGCTCACCGTGAATTTCTGCGTCCGGGAACGGCTCCAACAAGCTCACCAGGACATCTCGCCCTAGTGAGGCATCCACGGCGAAACTACGGTCTCCTAAACGACCTAGGATAATGCCAGGCCCTTCGTATAGCCCGTCTCTCGCAGGTAAGAGGCTATGCGCGGCGACAATCGCGGCGTCCGCGAGCCCAAGTTCGCCCAAATGAGAAACTATCTCTGTGAGCGCGTCCGTCGAGGCCACGTTGATCTGCCGCGGCGCCGCCAAATTCGCTTTATCCGCTGCGGACAGCGCGACGTGACTTGTTTCCACTGTCTCGGCGATCTCATCCTCGATCGCATATGGTGCCGCTCGTCGAGCTTCATTCTCGTTTCGCGCAGGGATCGTCGCCGTCAAACCTAGGACATCAAGACCATTCAGAAACACGGTTAGGTTCTTACCACGCCCCTCCACACCAGGAGCGCTGTTCGAGACGGCCCAGCCTTTCGATTTGCGGCGAGCGGATAGCAAGCTCCCATCGGGTTGCAGAAGCGCATATATCTGTGCCATCAGCCGACCCGCTCCCGGCGCAAAGTGCGAATAGGCTGACCTGGTAGGGCCTCAAAAAGAAAGCGCATCGTCATGTCATATCCGCGATAAGATACATTGGTTGAAACTTCCACTAAGCTTGTGACCAGACCAAGGCGGTCGATCTGAATTCGGTTCGGGTCAATTCGGCTCACGATAGGGTCCTCAAGCAGGTTCTGAACCTCCGCCCAACCGCCGATAGGTCGACTGTCAATCAACGCACGCGCGTCATCTAAGCTCAGAGCGTCGCCGAAGGCCAATTGCAAGAGCGGCGCATCCGTCTCTTCCAACGTATTTATATTAAGCGCATCGGAGGTTCTTTGAAGACTCGATGGTAGCGCGCAAAGTACAGGCTTAACCGTAAGATATATGTCCGCCGAATACCCGCGGATCGCGCGCAACTCATTGAGTGTCTCCAACGGTCGACTAGATGTGCGATAAGACGGGGTCTCACTCAAATAGTAAGAGTCCTCAGCTCCACCGCTGCCTGGAACCGAGTTAACATCCATCCAATCATTTAAGGACGATACCAAACTCGTAACATCAGAGTTGAAACTGTCCTCTAACACCCCAGTCAACAGGGTCATGTACGCGTCGCGGACGCCAGCATCTGCGGTCTCATTACTCGACTGCGCCTCTCGCGCTAGCCGATTGATATCGAAACAATTGGTGACGTCACGGACTGTTACCGTAAACGCTCCGCCGTCTACAGGGACGATTTGGGGCTCGTTGTAACCCGGTAGATCCACACTCAAGCGACTTTGCAGAGGCTCCAGGATCGCCGTCATACGAGCCTTGGCGACTTCTTCTGCTGACACAGCATACAGTCCAAGTTGCGCTTGAGCATCGAGCGATCTAGCGCGCTGGGTTGACTGAGTAATTGCGCTCGAAACCGCAAGCGCAGCGACCGCCATTGCGGCGATGATCATGAGCACAGTGAGCAATGCTGCGCCCCGCTCGGAATGGTGAGGGTCCTGCGTCATGTCCGCCCCCCTGTCAGTGCCGCAATAGATAGCGTGACATTACTCTCAAAAGCGATGTTCATTTCGATCATATCGGGAAGAACGGACAGATTGGTTGTGACATCGCCTTGCCAAAAATCCGATCGCTGTCCGCCCCGAACAAATCCCACATCGATCGATCTCACATCTTGCAGCAGCACCCGCGTTGAAACTGGAGTTCCGGCTGTAGCGTCGGGTCGAAGCGTCACCTCCCGTACCAATTCGCCATTCCTCAAAACATACTGAACCGATTGCAGAGAGCTCCGTGCCTCGATTTGAGCGGGATTGATCCAGCCGCCACGCACGAAACGTAGGAAAGGTTCCTCGCCGCGCGGAGCTTCACCAAACAGGTTGCCGGGCGGTGAGAAGCCATCAGCAGGCTGAACAGCTCGATGGGTCATAGCTGCGATATCCTGCCGGATAAGACGCTGCGCAATATCCAGCTGACGCGCTTCACTCTCCTGTGCACGGATTTGCTTCCCGGCCCCAGTCGCACCAATCAGAAGTGTAGCCCCTGCCGATGAAACCAAAGCGAGAATAAACAGCGCAACCAATGTCTCGGCGAGAGAGAATCCAAATTGAGATCGTCCTATCAGCATCAGGTTTCCTCCTCATCAGAGGGGGAGGTTTCTGTAGATGCTCCTGAAAGGATCGCGGGCATGTATTTCAGGCTGACCAATCGCGCGGCAACTTGCTCATCGTCTTCGCGTCGGACCTGCACCTCTAAGTTTTGGAGTTCACCAACTTGCGGCAGACTCGCAGTGCGCGTCCAAATAAAGCTGCGCCCCATTTGGGTCTCGCGCCCGGTCGCAATCCCTGCGTCGAT
>JBCBGJ010000104.1:284-7767 GCA_038526925.1 Pseudomonadota bacterium | reverse complement strand
ATCGCAGGGACACCGCCAACATTGGTAATGCCTTCTTTCTCAATGATCGGAAGTGCTTTTCCAGCATCCCACTTATACTGAGCGACGATTTTAGCGCCCTGCAACATGCTTGGGATCAAGATCGCGAAAGCGCCCGTCGCGTGGAAGAATGGGATCGCGAGCAGCGTTGCGTTCTGCTCATTTGGATCTGGCTCAGGCGGAGTTTCACCGCGCCGCAGCAACATCCGCATCTGACAGGACAAAGAGTTCAGCATATTGGCGATGATCGCGCGGTGCGTCGCGAGCGCGCCTTTCGGGCGACCCGTCGTGCCTGACGTGTACATGATGGTCGCATCATCATCGGGGCCGAGGTCAACATCCGGCAAACTAATTTGCGCAAGACCCGCCCAGCTGCTGGTGGGTCCAACAATGCTGTCCATCGTGGTCACGCGCGGATCGCTATCAGACTCGCCGCCGCGTGCGATGATGATAGATTTGAGATCCGGTAGGTTTGGCAGACTGTCGCGAATACGATCCATGATTTGCGGATCAATCACCGCGACTTTCGCACCGCTATCTTTCAACCCGTACTCCAGCTCGTCGCCGGTCCACCAGGAATTCATCGGCGTGGCAATCGCGCCAATCGACAGCGCAGCAAAGAACGGCACTGGCCATTGTGGATAATTGCGCATCACGACAGCAACGCGATCGCCTTTTTGAATGCCGTAAGTGTCTTGAAGCGCTTTCGCGAAATGCTCGACGGCGCGCGCAAAGGCTGAATAGGTCACGCGCTCGTCTTCATAGACTAGATAATCGCGAGCGCCGAATTGCGGTTCGGCCAACTGGAAAATCGCCCGAATGGTCGGCGGTGCGTCCGGATAGACTTTCATCTCGACCCCGTCGACGACACCATCCGCGAGTTTAAGCGGCGAGTCGGATGCGGCAATTGCCGCGTTCGCTTGGGCGATTGAAATGACGGGCCAGCCTTCAGGGAGCGCTGCTACGGCCATGGGGTTCCTCCGGATACTTTGTAATTGTTCCATCCGGATATGCGGCAAGCACCGCCCCTACGGAAGGGGCTACGCTGCGGCAGGTCTGAAATTGTTTCGATTCCGCGCCTTTTTTGCGCGAATGAACGCCGATCTAATCGATTTCGACGCCTAAGCTATCGAAATCAAAATCTGTGATCCCGTCTAAGGTCATTGGATCGTCGAGCGCTAAAACGAGAGGTTCAACAGTTTCGATGACGAAAACGGGAGTTGGCGTCGCTTCAGCCATGATGATCGCGGGATCAGTTTCGGCTAAAATTTCACCATCTGAATCAGGCTCTGCTGGCATCATGGCAAACGCAAAAAATGTTGCAATACCGGCTAAAAGAATCGTCAAAAACGACTGCATGGAGGAGGCTCACGATAACTCTACACTCCCCAGCACCTCGCAAACCGTATGCCAGTTTCTCCCGTAAGGCGAGTTACATTTCGCAGAGATCACACCTCTATTTTCAGCCTCGCCCGGACCCTTATTTTCCGAAGTCACAGAAGCGGACTGTGCGGTCGGTTCCGTCGGGCTCTGTCAAATTATACATCGGGCCCGTCAGCTCTGCGCTGTCGCACAAATATCCGATTTGATACATGTCGAGGATATACTCATTTGCGGGCATCAACGCGTTTGTCAGCATGATGTCTGCGGCTTCTTGGTGCTCTCC
Organism: Pseudomonadota bacterium; assembly: GCA_038526925.1. Taxonomy (GTDB): domain Bacteria; phylum Pseudomonadota; class Alphaproteobacteria; order Caulobacterales; family Hyphomonadaceae; genus Henriciella. The sequence goes on along the minus strand of JBCBGJ010000104.1, from coordinate 6,083 downwards.
CAATCGGAAGCGGAATTCAAACTCTTCCATTGGCGAGACGCCGCCCATTTCCAGCTTTCCATTCAAGCTTGTCGCTTCACCGCGCGCATAGTCGCGAAGCTCGGACGCTTCAGCCGCGTTTGGATGGTCTGGATAGGTTTCGAGGAACTCATCCAAGGCGGATATCCCGCCCCAAACTTGGTTGCCTTCGCCCAATTTCAGCTCGGCCATGCGGTATAGCGCCGTCGCTTTTTCATCCTCGGTCGCATCCTGCTTCCCGATCAGCTGCTCTAAGCGAAGGATCGCAGCTTGCTCGTTCCCGGCTTCAACCAATTGGTCGACCGTGCCCATTGCGAGATCAAACACGCTTGGCTCTGAGGTTTCAACCGCAGGCGGGGCGTCGACGACGACCGGCGCTGTGTCGACTGTGCTCGAGGCGCAGGCCGCGGCGAGGGCTAAGACTGAAACAACAATGATAGAACGCATGGTTTGATCCCTTTTCTCCAGAACCGTCTTGCTCGCGAGCTGCGATGGCAAGACTAAGGCGAAAATCAGGATTCAGCAGGCGCAGGACACCAGGATGCATTTTGTGCGTATTCCGGCAGGTCACCATATCGATGCACCGGCGCGTCATCGCCCTCGCAGATGTACCCTGCCTCTCGCAGCATATAGAGGTGAAGGTCTGTCGGCGTTAGGCCGGACGCTTTATAACGCGTCGCCCCTTCCTCCAAATCGCCCATAAGCACCTTATCATCAAACCAATCGGTAATGTTTTGAAGGCCAGCGAGTCGGCGCTGGGCGTTTTCGATTTCACTTGCGGCGAAAACCTTATCCCGCCCCACCGTTGAGACACGCGGATCCTCGGGCGCAAGCGCTAGAAAGGCATCGAAATCTTCAATCGCGCCGGGCAGGTCATATTTCCCATCCCATCGCTTCGTGGCCCGTTGATACGTGACCTCGACGCGCTGCTCAGGGGTTAGGTCTGACCGTTCAAGAAGACGCGTATACGCAGCTTCGGACGACACCGTGCTTGGATTTTCGGCGATTTGTTTGACCTCAGCGTCGAACAAGACGGGATCGAATGTTGTCGGAACCGTTTCACAGGCCGCGACCATCAAGACACCTGCAAAGAATAAGGTTCGAAAGATCATAAGCGCACTTCTTGTCATTCGGATCCGATGACAAGAGGCTGTGACCTGTGACTAAGGCCGAAAAACGGCAATCACTGCGCTCGTAATCTAAGCGTGTGCAAAACGATCGATTTCGGCAATATCGCCGCGGCCAAGCGCTTCAATTGCACGGGCAGCGATATGGCGCGCAGTAAGTCCTGCTTCTTCGTACATCAGCTCAGGCTTATCCTGATCCTGGAAGATGTCTGGAAGATGCATCGTGCGCACTTTCAAGCCGGTATCCAATGCACCCACCTCTGCGAGGTGATGAAGGACAAACGCGCCAAATCCGCCTTTTGCGCCCTCTTCCAGTGTGATGAGAACTTCATGATCGCGTGCCAAGCGCTCGGTCAGGTCTGCGTCAATCGGCTTCGCAAAACGTGCATCCGCGACCGTGCAAGAGAGGCCCTGTGCGGCCATCATATCGGCGGCCCTTAAGGCCTCCTGCAATCGAGCGCCATAGGACAGGATGGCGATGGAGGTCCCCTCTTTCACAATCCGGCCTTTGCCAATTTCGAGGGGCTTCAGTTGGTCGGGAATTTCAACGCCATATCCTTCGCCGCGTGGATAACGAAACGCAGATGGGCGGTCATCAATTTCATTCGCGGTCGCGACCATACGAGCGAGCTCTGCCTCATCCGCCGCTGCCATGCAGATCATGCCCGGCAAGGCGCCGAGATATCCAATATCAAAGCTTCCCGCATGTGTCGGTCCGTCTGCCCCGACCAATCCAGCGCGGTCAATCGCAAACCGAACCGGCAAGCTTTGGATCGCAACATCATGCACAACTTGGTCATAGCCGCGCTGCAAGAAGGTCGAATAGATCGCCGCGTAGGGCTTCATTCCGTCAGCTGCCATGCCTGCGGCCATTGTTACGGCGTGCTGTTCGGCAATGCCGACATCAAACGCCCGGTCTGGGAAAGCTTTCTGGAACAAATTCACGCCTGTGCCGGAGGGCATTGCCGCCGTGATCGCGCAGATTTTATCGTCCTTTTCAGCGAGCTTAATCAGCGTTTTGCCAAATACATCCTGGAACTTTGGCGCGCCGGGCTTCGACTTTTGCTGCTCGCCCGTGACCACATTGAACTTGGAGACGCCGTGATATTTATCAGCGCTGTTCTCAGCCGGCTCATATCCTTTGCCCTTCTGAGTCACAATGTGGACCAAGACAGGGCGTTGCATCTGTTTGACGTTTTCCAGCACCGGGATGAGCACATCCAGATCATGCCCGTCGATCGGGCCGACATAATAGAACCCAAGCTCCTCAAACATGGTTCCGCCCATGGCGAAGCCGCGAAGGTATTCCTCAGCCTTGCGTGCTGGATTTGCCAGTCCGATCGGCTGAACAACCGATTTTGCGAGCTTGCGTAGCCCGCGATACGACCGTCCAGAGACCAAGCGGCTAAAATAATGGCTCATCGCCCCGACCGGCGGCGCAATCGACATGTCATTGTCGTTTAGGATCACAACTTGGCGCAACTGATCGCCGCCGACATTGTTCATCGCCTCATAGGCCATCCCGGCGGTCATTGACCCATCGCCAATCACCGAAACCACGTGATTGTCTTTGTCTTGCAGATCGCGAGATGTCGCGAAACCATGCGCAGCAGAGATCGAGGTTGAGGCGTGCGCTGCACCGAATGGATCAAACTCGCTTTCCGCGCGCTTGGTGAAGCCTGAAAGCCCGCCGCCCTGGCGTAGCGTTCGGATGCGGTCACGTCGTCCAGTTAGGATCTTATGCGGATAACACTGGTGGCCAACGTCCCAGATGATTTTGTCGGCTGGCGCATCAAAGACAGCATGCAAAGCGACCGTAAGCTCAACTACGCCGAGCCCCGCACCCAAGTGGCCGCCAGTGACTGAAACAGCATCAATAACTTCCTGACGCACTTCGTCAGCAATTTGCTTGAGATCCTCGCGCGATTTGTCGTTCAAATCGTCGGGCGTTTGGATCTCGTCCAGCAGACGCGCATTTTTCAAGTCCGTCATCCAGCTTCCTCCTCGAGCCGAAGCTCAACAATCGGTAATCTTAGTGCTTTCTGTCCAAAACAAAATCGACCGATTGCAGCAGGATATTGGCGCGATTACGAAAAATTGCGAGATGTTCCTTCGCTTGCGCGGCGAGGAGCCGCACCCGTTCCTGTGCTTGTTCTACCCCTAATAAAGTGACGAAATTCGCCTTTCCGGCGTCGGCATCGGTCCGCAATGGCTTGCCAACGTCTTCTTCATCTCCCGTCGCATCCAGCAAATCGTCCGAAATCTGATACGCCAGCCCCAGATCATGCGAAAAGCCATGCAAGGCCTGGCGTTCTGCCTCGTTAGCGCCGCCAATAATGCCGCCAGCCTCAACCGAATAAGAGATCAATGCCCCGGTTTTCAGACGCTGCATCCGGGTGATCGTATTCAGATCACGGGGGCTTTCATCTTCCAACATGTCGATCATTTGCCCGCCGACCATGCCAAGTGCGCCAGAGCAATCTGCGAGGCGTTCGAGCAATTTCAGGCGGATGTGCGGATCTTGGTGGGTCTCACGGCTGGCGAGGATTTTGAAAGCAAGGGTCAGCAAGGCGTCCCCCGCCAGTACGGCCGTCGCTTCATTGAAAGCTTTGTGGACGGTGGGTTGTCCCCGCCGGAAATCATCATCATCCATACACGGCAAATCATCATGGATCAGTGAGTAACAGTGAACACATTCAAGGGCTGCCGCCGCGCGCAAGAGACTCTTCTCGGGCGCGTCAAACATTGCCCCTGTCTCAATCACGTAAAACGGGCGCATCCGTTTGCCGTTGGCCAGGGCAGAGTGGCGCATCGCCCGCATCAGGTCCGCTTCAGGACCTTGCGCTGGCGGGATTAATTGATCGAGAGCGACCGTAACGCGATCGGCGACCTCAGTAAGCCGACGGCTGAATTCTGGATCGCCGTCATCGGCCATTAGTCGAAGCTCGCTGGTTCGGTCTTCGGTGTCCCGTCCGATCCCTGTACGATTTGCTCAACTTTCAGCTCAGCGGATTTCAAACGCGTTTCGCAGTGCTTTTTAAGCTCTGCACCGCGCTCATAAATCGCGATCGACTTTTCCAACTCGACATCGCCCTGCTCCAGTTGCCGGACAATGGTCTCAAGCTCCGCGAGCGCTTCCTCGAAGCTCATTTCTGTGACGGGTTTCGCCTTGGCTGCCATGTCGATCAATCCGATTTTCACTGATTTTGTTGCACCCTAGAGGTGTAAATCACTCGCCTCAATGGGGATTTCAGCCTTTTCCACGATATTCATAAACGCGGTAGCTCCAATACTTGTCGCCGCCATCGTAAATGCAGACCCAACCCAGACGCTTTAAAGGGCCGCGTAGCATGCGATTAAACCAGCCATGGGCTGCGAGGTAGACTGACTTTCCATCTGCTGCCTCGTGCAAGACGCTGGCGGCCTGTTTGGCGCGGGCGCGCGCCTCATGCACACCTTCGTCATCGATCGTGTGGCCTCGCAGCCAGTAGGCGCGGGCCAGTACGTTCCAAGTTTTGGGCAGATACTTGCGCGTTTTAAAACGCGGCGGCGGCAAAGGCGCCTCGTTGAAAACCGCATTCGGTTCAGGCGTCCGGCCATCTGTCGCCCAAGTCGCCGTTTCAATCGCGCGCGGTCGTGCTGAGCTCATGACAACATCGACATTCTTTACTTCAGATTTGAGCTTTTCCGGTGGCACTTGGTCTTCCGCCAAGCTCCCGGCTTCATATTGCCCCCACCAATCGCGATAGTCTTGCCATGACAGCTTCGGCCCTGCTGTACGGTCGAGCGCAGGTCGCCCGTGCCGCGAAACGATGATCGGGCCACGGGATTTGGATGAAGCGTCGTTGCGACTCATTTCGGAGAAATTGCCCCCGTCCTTCTCGATCTATCATTGCCGATTAGACAGGATCGGGATTCGCCGCAAGATACGAAAGCCCGTATCGGATTTTAGACTGGGCGGTGCTGTAGCGCCGTTAGAATCCCACTCGCGCGGCCTGCTAGACTGGTCTCAACAGATGCGATTTGGTCCATACGTCGGCGCGCGCGCGCCATAAAAGACGCCGCTTTGCCCGGCATGACTTGCTCTCCAAATCGCCAAGCACGACCCGCTACGCGTGCGGGGGTCAAATGCTCGACACTCCCGATCAGCACGCCGCTTTCGATCGGCGTTTGAATGTTCGCATAGTGCCGTTTGTAATGATCTAGGCCAGGCCCGGCATCATACAGGCGAAGTCCGTCCTCACACATGGATTCTAGAAGCTCCTGCACGAGCATATTGCCAGGCGAATAATTCCCTAGGCTTTGCTCAAACGCAGTGATCCAGCCATGTAGGACTGTATCGGATTGGAGGTTAAACTCCCCGGCTGCAAACTGACCATCAAAGGACAGCGTGCTCAGGCGGCTACGCAGACGTGGGCCTTCAAAATGACGAAGTCGATCAAACAGTGCCCGCGTCCATGGCGCTTTCAGAACATCGTGATAGCCGGTGCGCGCAAACTGACTCTGTTTAAGGTCTAATAGACGCTCAAAACTCGCATCACTTTTGTCATCCCAGGCAAACGATTTTTCGCTGAAGTCGCGCGCAATGTTTCGATCAAGGCGCCGCATTTTCTTAAAGTGCTTTGGCCACCGCAATTGCTGATCTTTGAAAAAC
>JBCBGJ010000104.1:0-274 GCA_038526925.1 Pseudomonadota bacterium | reverse complement strand
GAATTTGACCGACCTGTCTGCGGGATGGGAGTCGTTTTTCAAAGATCAGCAATTGCGGTGGCCAAATTCGCGCCCACTCGCTCAAGCTCAGGACTGGCTTCAAAGTCTACCGGCATGTGCCCTTGCGTGGTCATGCCAGATATGTCGAACCCAGCCAGAATTTCCTGTGGTGACAGCTCCGTGTCTTGCGTCAGGATTGGACCGTTCCAATCCGAAAACGGAGATCCGATCGGCCGCGCCCAGTTGCCGGGACGGATGTGAAGCGGCCAAACAG
>JBCBGJ010000103.1:0-7780 GCA_038526925.1 Pseudomonadota bacterium | reverse complement strand
GCCGACCTTGTACCAAACCATATGGGTCACGACCGGAGCGCGATGATCAGGCAGGACCACAACGTCCATGCCATTGCTCAGCGTGAAGGTTTCAGGGGTCCAAGCCTCAGACGTTTCGTCGGCAATCGCAACACTGCCAGACAAAGCCATGGCCGTAAGGCCGCCGGAAATCCAATATTTCATTCAATGCTCCGTTTGCGCCCCTGCCATTTGTTTTGACGACGCTTAAGTCCCGGGGAGTTTCAACCGATCACCGCTGCCACGTTCAATCGTGATATCCCCGCCACCTGTCGCACTATCGGCTTCGTCGACCTCTGATCCATCCGAGTTGAGGACGCGATCGGACAGGCTTTGCGACTTGCGGATCACGCGCGCCTCTTCCCAATCCACTTGTTGGCGGATGACAGGGCTGACGGCGTTCGCGCCAGCGGCGGCGACCAAAGCGCGCTCTGACGTACTGGCAGACTGACCGATATCTGTTCCAAACGCAGAGGCTGTACCGGCGCGCGTTGGATCTACTTCAAACGGTTGGCCGGAGCCTGGCGCAGGTGGGCGTAGACTATAGTCTGGCGGGATCACGAGCGGCGCTTTTTTGACGACACGAAATTCGTCTGGACTGTTGGTGCTGCCAAAAGAGGCGCATCCGCTCAACATGCCAATCGCCAAACCGGCTGAAAGTATAATAGCTGTCTTCTTCATGGCGTCCTCGCCTATTCCTCGTTTACGGCCCCAGCCGCTTTCTCTTCTCGCGACATTAGAAACTGGTCAGCAAAGAGCAAGACCGCGCCAACAGAAATCGCCGCGTCAGCAACATTAAAAACATAGTTGAAAAAGTAAGGTCGCAGAATTCCACTAAAATCCAAAAAGTCGACCACAGCCCCGAACCGCACCCGGTCGATTACGTTGCCAAAGGCCCCGCCGATCACCAAAGCGAGCGCAATACCGGTAAAGCGACGAGTGGCTTGAAACAGCCAAACCGTAAATCCGATTGCGATCGCTGTCGTCATCAAGACCAAGAACCAGCGCATTAGACCCTCTGATTGGCCGATGCCAAAGCTAATGCCACGGTTCCAAACCATGGTGAGATCGAAGAAAGATGTGACCTCAATCTGACCGCACCGCTGTGTACGGTCCAAGCAGCCCAAAGCGTTGAACTTTGGCTCGCTAAGGATCAGCCACTTGGACCATTGATCCAAAATCACAATGATCGGGATCGTAAAAAACAGGGCGTAGCGGAAAGGCTTCGTCATTCTTAACCTCTGACTTCCCGGATAGCAGCCGCATCGCGCGGAGTCACATCAGGAAACTCAGGGTCAGCGCTCGCCGGATCGAAGTATTTCCAACTGCGCGCACATTTCACGCCGCTGGCCTGCCCGGGCAGAACAGCAATGCTCGCTTCTTCTGGAAGTTTGAACGCATCCGAAGGCGCCTCGTCTGCAACCAACTTGGCTTGCGACGTGATGAAAATATCTTCCGCAGCCTCACCTGAATAGGCCGCCATAAGCTCGGCATCCTTGATGAAAACCGTCGGCGCGGCTTCCAAAGACGAACGAATACGTTTTTCGCGGCGCTCTACTTCAATGGCGCCCGTGACTACGCGGCGAACACGGAAGATCTTCTCCCATCGCGCGGCGAGGTCATCATCTTTCCAATCGAGCGGCGTTTCCGGCATTTGCAGCAGGTGTACGCTGTCTGCGCGGCCTGCGAAGGCGCTCATCAGGAAGGCCTCTTCCGTTGTGAATGGCATGATTGGCGCGAGCCAGCCGAGCAAGCGCTCAAGGATCGCCGACATGACTGTGCGCGCAGACCGGCGACGAATGTCACTCGGCGCATCACAGTACAGGCTGTCTTTGCGGATATCGAAATAGACTGCAGACAGGTCGACCGAACAGAAGTTCAGAAGCGCCGACATAACGCGTTTAAAGTCATGCTCCTGATAGGCTTTGCGGACCAAATCATCGAGCTCAGCCAGGCGATGCAAGACCCAGTTTTCCAGGCTCGGCATCTCCACCGGCAGAACAGCTTCTTCCGGCGAATAGCCGTCTAGCGCGCCGAGCAGATAGCGCAGCGTGTTGCGCAGGCGGCGATAGTTCTCAACCGCGCCTTTAATGATCTCGTCCGAGATACGGAGGTCTTCTGTATAGTCTGCGCTGGCAGTCCAGAGACGAAGAATCTCAATGCCATACTGTTTGGCAAAATCTGCCGGGTCGATCGTATTCCCGATCGATTTCGACATTTTCTTACCTTCGCCGTCGACGATCATACCGTGTGTGACGACTTGTTTGAATGGCGCCATGCCGCGCGTGGCACAGCTTTCGAGTAGAGACGACTGGAACCAACCGCGATGCTGGTCAGAGCCTTCCATATAGACGTCGGCAACCCCGGTCTCATCATCAATGATCCCGCGATCACGCAAGGCAAATGCGTGCGTTGTGCCTGAATCGAACCAGACATCAAGGACGTCATTGACCTTGTCCCAACCGGCTGGGTCATCGAGGAAATCGCTCACCTCGGCAGAGAACCAGCCCTCAACGCCCTCGGCGCGAATCTTTGCAAGGATTTTCTCATTCACCGCAGCTGCGTCAGCTTCAGAGAGCGCAGCCGTGTGCGGTTCGCCTTTCTCATTAACGAGGAGCGTAATCGGAACACCCCAGTTTCGTTGACGCGAAATGAGCCAATCCGGACGGTCAGCAACCATCGATTTCAGGCGGTTATATCCAGTCGGTGGGACAAACTTGGTCTGCTCGATGCCGTCGAGCGCCATTTCACGCAGCGGACGTGAGCCGTCTTTGCCCGGCGTGTCCATGGCGATGAACCATTGCGGCGTCGCTCGGCGGATAACCGGGGCCTTTGAGCGCCAAGAATGCGCATCACGAATGCTCGTCATCCCGCGGGCCAGGAGATTTCCACTTTCAGCCAGAAGCTTGATCACTTCCGGATTGGCTTTGCCCTGCTCGCCGCGCTTTTTACCGGAGGTACGAATGATATCGAGCCCTGCCAGCGGCGCTGGCACGTCTTCGATATAACAACCGTCTGGATCAACGATTTGGCGGATTTGTTGTGTCGTGCGGCCGGACTCGACCCAGACATTAAAGTCATCCTCACCATGTGCTGGCGCAGTATGCACGAAGCCCGTTCCCGCATCATCGGTGACGTGATCGCCTGCAAACATTGGGATATCGTGGGCGAAGAAACTGTCTTGCGCGTGGAGCGGATGCGACAGCTTCATCCCTTCCAGAACCTCGACAGGAACATCGCTTATTCTTTTCAGTTCTAGAATTTTTGCCGCTTCTTTTACGGACTCCGCCAATGCATCAGCAAGGATAATTCTTTCGCCTGCTACTGCGTACGGTTTAAATCCTAATTCCTCCTCCGAGGCCACTGCAGCCACTTCGTATAATCCGTATGAAATCGATTGGTTATATGAAACCGCTTGGTTGGCAGGAATGGTCCATGGAGTCGTGGTCCAGATCAGGACCGAAATAGGTCGTAATACGCTTTCTGGTATCTTGTCGCCCGGGCGATGGCCACTGAAGTCATAGGGGAAGAAGTCAAAAAGTAGATCGAGCAAAGAACGGAAGCGCTCTCTATTATCCTGAAACCAGTCTCGATCTGGTGCTATTTGCTTCACTGGAAACTTCACCCAAATGACCGGCACCTTCCGATCATGATATTCAACTTCCGCTTCCGCGAGCGCCGTCCGCTCGACCGGTGACCACATTACCGGCTTCGCGCCGCGCACCAGGCGTCCGCCCATGGCAACGCGCAAGAACTCACGCACCGTCGCGGCTTCCGAGTTGAAGTTCATGGTCAGATACGGATCGTCCCACTCGCCTTCAACGCCGCAGCGGCGGAAACCGGCTTTCTGAACCTCGATCCACTCTGCCGCATATTCCCGGCAGGCCCGGCGAAACTCGTCGCCTGGCACATCATCTTTGGTGCGGCCTTTGGAGCGGAATTGTTCTTCGACTTTCCACTCAATCGGCAAACCATGGCAGTCCCAGCCCGGCAGATAAGACGCATCATAGCCGCGCATCTGATGATTGCGGACGATGATGTCTTTGATGATCTTATTCATCGCGGTTCCGAGGTGGATCGGACCGTTCGCATAAGGCGGGCCATCATGCAGGATAAATGGCTCAGCGCCTCTGTCCTTCGCATCGGCGCGGAACCGCTCATAGAGCTTCATGTCATCCCACTTTTCGATCCACTTCGGCTCAGCCTTTGGCAAGCCGCCCCGCATCGGGAACTCGGTGGTTGGAAGGAACAATGTGTCCTTGTAGGGATTTTCAGGTTTTTTCGGTTTGTCAGTATCGGCCATTTGGTCGTCTTCGGATTAGCGTGTGAAGAAAGGGCTAAGGGCTCCCCGGCCGCGAACCCCTAAGGGCGGACGACCGGGCCGCTAATTCGAATAATGTTTATGCGTGCGGCTTTGCTCATGAGGGCCGCTTAGCAGGGGTCGTAGGCCCTGTCATCCCGCCAGATGATTCCGGGCATCTTCAACGTCGCGGTGCATTTGCGCGACCATGTCATCGAGCACATCAAATTTCAGCTCTGGTCGCAAATAGCGCACCAGCGCGATCTCTAATTGTTGGCCGTAAATGTCGCCTTCAAAATCAAAGATAAACGTCTCGAGCAGAGGATCGCGGATACCAGTGGTCGGCGTGCGTCCGAAGTTTGCCACACCAGGACGCCAATCGCTTTCGCCAGCAATCCGGGCGCGAACGGCGTAGACCCCATGGCGCGGGTGGATCAGCTCACCAAGATGCAGGTTCGCCGTCGGGAACCCGATTGTACGACCACGCTTCTCACCATGCTCAACAATCCCATCAACCACCCAATCATGGCCTAAGATTTCAGCAGCCTTTTCCGGAGCGCCAGCGATCAAAGCTTCGCGGATCGCCGTGGACGATGCCTTGGTGCCCAGAGCCTCAATCTTTTCGATAATGGTGATGCAGGCCGATTGGCCTCGCTCGGCCGGGCTTTGGGCTTTGGCGTCACCATTATCGAAAAGATTGAGGCTCTGGGCACCAAGGCCCGGCCGAGCGAGGCCAATCGGCCTGCATCACCCATACGCCCACGTCCGAACCGGAAATCAAACCCAACCGTCACATGAGACGCGCCAATACCATCCTTCAGGACATCTCGCGCAAAGGCCTCATCCGTCATCGCCGCCATATCGGCGTTGAAAGGCAGCTCGAAGATCGCAGCAGCGCCGAGCTCAGCCAGTCGGGCATTGCGCCGCGCAGGGCGATAGATCCGAAACGGTGGATCGTCCGGTCGAAAGAATGCCCGCGGCGGGGGCTCAAACGTCGCAATGCCGAGCTTACCGCCCGCAGCGGCCGCGCCCTCGATTACCGCGCGATGTCCAGCATGGACGCCGTCAAAATTGCCCAAGGCGACGGTGTATCCGCGAGCGGAGTCTGGGACGTCTTTGTAATGGGCAATGACTGTCATTATGCGTCTCGGCTGGGCACCATGACCATGGCTTCGCCGGAAATCGCAGCTTTGCCATCAACACTACAGGTAACCTTCAAAGTCACGCGATTGCCACGCTCTTTCATCTCCGTCACTTCAACCTTCACGATCACTTCCGAGCCAATATAGACCGGGCGGCGAAAGCGCATGTTCAAGCCGACAAAGATTGATCCTGGGCCCGGCAAATCGTTTCCGAGGATGCCTGAAATGTAACTCGCGGTCAGCGCGCCATGGGCGATGCGTTGGCCAAACTGAGTTTGCTTGGCAAATTCTTCATCCATATGAAGCGGGTTTCGATCGCCTGAAACTTCGGCGAAAAGATCAATGTCTTTCTCGGTAATCGTGTGCACCGTCTGGTGCGTCATGCCGATCGACATGTCTTCGTATTTATAGCCTTCTTTATACGTCATGGCGGATACGTCTCCATTCTCGTTCACGGCGTGTTACAGTGTGTTTCAGGATTCGTCACCATGTGAGTTTCGGCATCGCCCATTTGGCGGTCACCGAATAGTCGGTCAGCAAGTCTGCGACTTCGTGCTCAAAGTTGGCGCCATGCTCTTTGAGACCAGTCCCGACATAGAGCCCATGAAACGATTGATTGAGCGCGCCGCGCATGTCCGTTGCCGGACTATCGCCGATACAGAGCGTTCTTTCTGACGCGGCCTCAACCCTAAGATCAGCGAGCTTTGACAAAGCAAGTTCATAGATCGGAGCATGCGGTTTGCCCGGATAAATGACCTTACCGCCTTCTTCCTCAAAGACTTGCGCTAGGGCCCCGGCACACCAATGCAGCTGATCGCCGATCCGCACCCGAATGTCAGGATTGGCGCAGATCATTTCCATGCCGCGATCGGCCGCTTCAGCCAATCGATCTCGGTAATCATCCGGATGATCATTCAGTTGATCCTCGAGCCCGATGCACAGCACTGCATCTGAGTTACGCTCGTCCCCGAACTGCAGATCTAAGCCTTCGTAGAGATAGCGATCATGTTCCCAGCCTTCATCTGCGCCCATGCGCCAAAAGACGTCCCCAACGCGCTGGCTAAGTACCTCGCGCGTGGCATCGCCGGAGGTAACGCAGTCATCGTAAGCTTCGGGCGGAACGCCTAGCGGATCGAAATGGCGGAGCGCTTGCTCTTTCGGGACCGGGGCATTGGTGATGAGGCAAACCGCGCCGCCCTGATCGCGAAACCGCACGAGCGCCTCGCAAGCCTCTTCGAAGGCATAGCGCCCATTGTGAATAACGCCCCAAACATCACAAAGAATGGCGTCATACTGGTCTGAAATAGCGGCGAGCCCGCCCGGAAAGTGTGGTGCTGTCATGTCGGCGAGTTAGGTCTCGCCGCACGGTGCGTCAATCTTAAGATGCGCGTGAGGTCAGCATCCGCACCAATTCAGCGGGCGGCGCGGTTTCTTCCATCAGAGAGGACTTGATCGGGCGCGGCGCGCCAAAGATATGGCCTTGGCCATAAGGAATACCGTATTCCAGTACCTCAACGACGCTGACTTCTTCTTCGATCTTCTCAGCAATCAGCGTCACGCCATAGCGTGAGCATACTGCCGCCACTTCCTCGCCCGCAATCTTGCGATCAGCGGACGAATTCGGGCGCGGACCAAAAGGATCACGCAGCTGGTCAATCAGATCTCCGCCATTGAATTTGACGAACCGGATGCCCGCATCTTGAAGCCGTGGAAGATCGATATCGATGCTCTCCGCATGATCAATCGAGAAGCGGAAGCCAAGCGCAGTCAAACGCTCCATCGCTTCACGCATCTGGCGCGATCGGTGCTCAAATCGGCTCGCGCGGATCTCGAAAATCAGCGCGCCAGCCAGATCCCGGTTCTGTTCCATATGGTTCAAGAAGAATGGGAAAAAGTGCGGGTCCTCAAGCGAATGCGAGGACACATTGCAAAAGACGCCGACACGCCGGTCGCGCGCTGCCAAACGGCGCACGACTTCGACAGAGCGGTACAGCATCATATTGTCGAGAACACCGAGCAAATTGGCGCGGCGAGCCGCATCCAAGAAATCGGCAGGTAAGATCAGAGAGCCATCTGGATCACGAAGCCTCGTGAAGCCCTCGTAAAACGATACGCGCCGCTGTGGCAGCGACACGATGGGCTGCAAATGTAAATCGACGCGGCCATCTTCTAGCGCATCTTTCACGCGGCGAAGCACGGCGTCATCCTGCGGCGCCACATCGCCTGTTACTTCCGCGTCTGCGAGCTTTGTTTCAAAACGCCGCGCCAATTTGCTCGGTGTTCTCGACAATATGATGCTGTACCGCTCTGTCGAAGTCGT
>JBCBGJ010000102.1:0-7959 GCA_038526925.1 Pseudomonadota bacterium | reverse complement strand
ACCCCGAACTTCAAAGGCCAGTTTCACCCAACGCGATTGGTTATCGTACCAAAGGTCAACGGTAATATCTGATTTCAGCCGGTAGTGTGTGGTCTCGACATCTTTTCCATCGACCGTAACCACGTCTTCGCCGAGTGTCTCGACTTCGATGTCTAACACTTCGCCAGTTTCGGTCGAAAGCATCTGACCTTGATAGACCTGCAAACGGTTCCAATGGCTCGATGGGATGGTTGTCAGTGGCAAGGCTCCGTCGAACCTTGTGCTCTCCACAACCAGTTGATCGCCAGAAACATCAGCGATCACCTCGCCTTTACGTCCATCATTATTAGACTTGCCGTTTAGTGAAACGAGTTTGCCGTCGATCCAGTTCTCAACGCTGTCTAGTCGGTACTTAAAGGCGGTAATCGGACCAAACTTAACCTGCAGATCGACATCCGTCGTGACGGTTAGATCGCCATTCTCTGCCCGATCGAAAGACAATTTATGAGTGCCAAACGGTTTGCCTTTGCGCAGCACCGTAAAGTCGATAACGGCACCATCAGTTGCCACCCATGGCGCTGGCATAGATGCTAGGTCTGCTGTTTCGTCAGCCTGAACCCCAAATGCGACAAAGGCCCCCAAAATGCCCGCAATCGCAAATCGCTTCATTAGCTAAATCTCCAAAATGACAGCGCATCTTGCGCCACATAACAAATACACATGTCATTGCCGTGCGCTGCAGGGCGATGGCGAACGCCTGGGCGTCCAAGAACCAGATCGCCGCGCTGATAGATGCCATGTCCGTCTTCAAACTGGCCTTCCAATACGACGGTAGCTTCCAATGCGGAATGGCTGTGCTCAGGCGCCGCCTGGCCCGGGTCCAGGCGCATCAGCTTGCCCTTCCCTTTGCCGCGTTTGGCGTAATGCACTCCGGACAGGCCCTTTTTCCATGGCACAGTCTCGAAATCACCTCGCGCGAGTTCGAGCGCCTCCGGTAAGCACTCATGTTCAACGGCGCGCGCTTCATTCGCCCAAAGGCTAATGGAATCGCGGGTCGACTGCCAAATATTCGCAGTTGTTCTTCCGGTTTCAGACAGAAGAACATGCAATTCAGCAGCAAGCGCCATGTCAGTCGTCAGGGCGCCACTCGCATGATCGAGCATAAAAGCGTGATAAGCGTCAGAATTCATTCAGCAAAACTCATGTGTCTGTTCTATAGCGTTCTACGCAACTCATTCCCATTTGGATCACCGAACCCCTGTTGAATTACTGCAGCGCAAAGCCTAGCGTGATGCGGAACCAAAAAAGGCCAAATATGACCATCACCAACTCTGTCTTAGACTTGATCGGAAACACGCCCCTATTGAGGCTAAATCGGCTCTCTGAAGAGACGGGATGCGAAATCCTCGGCAAGTGCGAGTTTCTAAACCCAGGCCAATCCGTCAAAGACCGTCCCGCCTTGGGCATGGTGCGCGACGCTGAAGCCTCTGGACGCTTGAAACCTGGCGGTACAATCGTTGAGGGAACTGCTGGTAATACAGGAATCGGCCTCGCTATGGTCGGCGCGGCGCTCGGCTACAAAGTCGTAATCGTCATGCCGCGCACGCAATCGAAGGAAAAGAAGGACGCCGTCCGTAATCTCGGCGCAAAACTCGTTGAGGTGGATGCGGTACCCTATTCGAACCCAAATCACTATGCGCGCTATTCTGGGCGCCTCGCCGAAGAGCTCAACGAATCCGAGCCGAACGGCGCGATCTGGGCCAATCAGTTTGACAATCAGGCGAACCGCAAAGCGCACTACGAAACCATGGGGCCTGAAATTTGGGAACAAACCGGCGGCAAAGTCGATGGCTTCATCTGCGCTGTCGGGTCCGGCGGCACTCTTGCTGGCACGGCCATGGCACTCCGCGAGAAATCTGAAGGCCGTGTCAAAATCGGGATTGCTGATCCCGGCGGCGCGGCGCTCTACGAGTATTATAAAAATGGAGAATTGAAAGCCGAAGGTACTTCGATGACAGAGGGCATCGGGCAAGGCCGGATCACCGGGAACCTCGAAGATCTCACGGTCGACTATTCCTACCGCGTACATGACAGCGAGGCGCTCAAGATCTTGTTCGACTTGATTGAACAAGAGGGACTTAGTCTTGGTGGGTCCGCGGGCGTCAATCTCGCTGGGGCGGTAAAGCTCGCAAAAGATATGGGCCCCGGCCACACGATCGTGACCATCCTCTGTGACTATGGAAACCGCTACCAGGACAAACTCTTCAATCCAGAATTCCTGCGCTCCAAGGATCTTCCTGTGCCAACTTGGTTAGAGGGCTAAGAGATGAGCGGCCGCGATCCTCTCGTTTCCGCAGATTGGTTGCTCGCAGAAATCGCGTCACCAGACGTCTCTGTATTGGATGCAACCTGGGTCCCGCCTTTTTTGAAGAACCGGCCAGATGGCAAATCTTGCTATCAGAGCGGTCACATCGCAGGGGCGAGCTATTTCGACATCGATGATATCGCCGATACCAGTTCTGGATTGAAGCACATGCTCCCGTCTGCGGATGTGTTCGCTGCGAAAATCGGCGCACTCGGCGTATCGAACGCATCTCGTGTCATTGTCTATGACAGCAATTCCTTCTTCGCCTCAGCGCGCGCATGGTGGATGTTCCGCGCCATGGGTCATGAAGAAGTGTATGTTCTAGATGGCGGGCTAGCCGCTTGGAAAGCCGCCGGCGGAGACATTGAAACCAATCCAACCACGCCAACGCCGCAAGATTTCACCGCCAAGCATCGCCCCAAACTGGTCCGCGATCAGGCTGCAATGCGGGATCATGTCGATCAGGCGGATTTCAGAATTCTAGACGCGCGGGCTCAAGGTCGGTTCGATGGCACAAGTCCAGAGCCGCGCGCAGATCTCCCATCAGGCCATATGCCTGGCAGCTTCTGCGTCCCTGCGACAGCTTTGATCTCTGAGGATGGGACGATGCTCTCAAAATCCGAACTCTCACCGATCCTCGGCCCGTTCCTATCGTCACAGGTCGTGACATCGTGCGGATCGGGCGTTTCTGCGGCGGTCATCTCGCTCGCATTAGCGCGCGCAGGAAACTGGGACGCCGCGCTCTACGATGGCTCATGGAGCGAATGGGCGGCCAATTCAGACAACCCGATCGCGACGGTGTCATGAAAGACGAAACCAAGATCATTCATACGCGATCAGGTCGCGGCCCCGTAAAAACGGTCAATCCACCGGTTGAGCGCGGGTCCACAGTCCTGCTGCCGACCCGTGAGATCTTATACGGCGATGGCAAAGTCTATGGCCGCATGGGTCTTACTGTGCATCGAGAGTTGGAAGCCGCCCTGTGCTTGCTCGAAAACGCGGAGCATTGCCGCCTGACATCGAATGGGCTGCAGTCGATTGCGCTCGCCGTTGGCGCAGTTCTTGAGGCTGGGGACCATATCCTCATCCCTGATTGTGCTTACGGCCCAAGCCGAAGGTTTTGTACACGCCGTTTGTCCGCGATGGGGATTTCTTCGACGCGATTTAATCCAACTCTTGGCGCGAAAATTGAAGACTTGGTTCAAGAGAATACCAAAGCCGTTCTGATCGAGTCACCCGGCTCACTGACCATGGACATTATCGATGCTCCGGCTTTGGTGAAGGTTGCAAAAGCGCATGGTCTAATCACGCTGTTTGATAATACTTGGGGCGCCGGTGTCGCGATCCGGCCACTTGATCTTGGCGTCGACATTGTGATGCAAGCGCTCACCAAGTACCCAGTGGGACACGCCGATGCGCTGGGCGGTGCGGTGCTTACAAATAGTGCGCGCCTCGCAAACAAGATTGCGATGTGCAGTGAAGACTGGGGGATTAGTCTCGGTCCAGATGACGCGTATGCGGGCCTTAGAGGGCTGCGGAGCCTGCATCTGCGCCTCAAACAGCACGAAGAGAATGGCTACCAAATCGCCCGGTGGCTCTCAGAGCGTCCTGAGGTAGATTGTGTTCTTCACCCAGGCTTAGAGAGTCATCCAGATCACGAACTGTGGAAGCGTGACTTCTCCGGCGCGAACGGGCTCTTCTCGCTCACCTTAAATGAAACGAGCGATGAAGACCTGGATAAGTTCCTAGAAGCGATGAAGCTTTTCGGAATGGGCTTCTCTTGGGGCGGTTTTGAGAGCCTACTGATCCCTTGCGACGATCAGCTCGACCGCATTGAAGGCGACCGCATCCATGACAGAGCTGGGCCACTCCTGCGCGTGCATGTCGGCTTGGAAGATCCTGATGATTTGATTGCAGACCTAGCACAAGCCTTCGCCGCGATGCACGCTTAACGAACTTGCCCGCGTACTTGTCCTTGATGGAGTGCGCAGATTAGCGTGAACAGACGCCGCGCCGTATCAAAGTCCACTTTTACTTTGCCTTCAAGGCGTTCCGCCACGAGGTCAGAGCCCTCATTATGGATGCCGCGTCGCGCCATATCGATCGCTTCGATCTGATGTGGGGTGGAGCTGCGGATCGCGTCGTAATAGCTCTCGCAGATCATAAAATAGTCTCGAATGACTCCGCGAAAAGGGGTCATGGACAAAAGAAAGACGTGCACCGGCTCATTTTGCTCCGTCTTAATCTCAAAGACGAGTTTGCGTTCTTGCATTGAGAGCTTGAGGCCATACGGGCCAATATCTTTGCCCTCGACTTCAAAACTGTTCTCTTCCAACAAATCAAAGATTGCGACACGGCGCTCATGCTCGGCGTCCGGACCGGACGCGGCGAGCGTTGCATCATCAATATCCACGCTGACCAATCGGTGTTCGGACATTGTCGTCTTTCGTGCCTTAGCTTTCGTTCGTCCGGATCGAAACTGACCGCGCGTGAGCTGGCAAGCCTTCGGCCTGTGCAAGGCGTAGCGCTGCCGGCGCCAAAGCGGCGAATCCTTCTGGACCAGCCTTTTGTACACTCATTCTT
Source organism: Pseudomonadota bacterium (assembly GCA_038526925.1). Taxonomy (GTDB): domain Bacteria; phylum Pseudomonadota; class Alphaproteobacteria; order Caulobacterales; family Hyphomonadaceae; genus Henriciella. The sequence goes on along the minus strand of JBCBGJ010000102.1, from coordinate 3,032 downwards.
TTTAGAAAGTCATACAAACCGAGGCCTGAACTAAACCGAGCGGCACGACTGGTTGGCAAAACATGATTAGATCCAGTGACATAGTCGCCTAAAGCTTCCGGCGTATGGTGGCCTAGGAAGACTGCGCCAGCATGTTTGATGCTGGGCAATAACGCTTCTGGATCGGCAATTGCGAGCTCTAGGTGCTCCGCCGCGATGTCGTTTGCAACATTAGCTGCCTGATCTAGCGATTCGGTGACAATAAACGCGCCATGCGTGTCCCATGCGATCCGCGCGCGTGCTTCGGTTGCGAGGGATTTCAACTGGCTTTCCACAGCCTCTTCCACAGACTTAGCCACAGCCTCGTCTGTCGTGATGAGGATGGATTGAGAACTGGCATCATGTTCTGACTGACTTAGCAGGTCAGCGGCGATCCACGCTGGGTTGGCGGTATCGTCAGCAATGACAAGGATTTCAGACGGCCCTGCAATCGTGTCGATCCCGACTTTACCGAAAACTTGGCGCTTCGCTTCGGCAACATAAGCGTTTCCAGGCCCGACGATTTTATCCACAGGCTTTAACCGCCCCGCGCCGAACGCGAGACCAGCGACGGCCTGAGCGCCACCAATAGGATAGTATTCGTCAACTCCGGCTTTTAGAGCCGCATAAGCGACAGCAGGCGCCAATTGCCCCTTGGGCGCTGGCGCGACCATCACGACCCGCTCTACGCCCGCAATCTTCGCAGGGACGGCGTTCATCAAGACAGAGCTCGGATAAGACGCCAGCCCGCCCGGGACGTAGACACCAACACTATCCAGCGAGGTCCAGCGCCAACCAAGCTGCACGCCAGCCTCATCGGTGAATTGGTGATCCAGCGGGCGCTGTTTCTCGTGGTAAGCCGCAATGCGGCCAGCAGCGAAATCAACAGCTTCTTTTAGATCATCCGGGCATGCATGCGCCAGACGATGCAGATCTACATTGTCGGATTGCAGGGTGGTTGGGTCTAGAACCAGCTCATCAAACTTGGCCGTGTAGCGAGCAACGGCCTCGCCGCCATTGCTTTGGACATCATCAATCACAGAGCGAACGGTTTCAGCGACATCCTCTACGGCGCCGCGCGGTTCGGATAGAAATGCTGCAAACTCAGACTCAAAACTCGCTTTGCGAGCATCAAATGTGCGGGCCATGCCTATCGCCGTTTCTTATCATGATCCGGGCGCTGCCGGGTCGACCACTCATACGCGCTGTCGAGCAAGGTGGCATCAATGGCTTCAACTTCAAGCGCGAGCTCACCGTCTCCCGAGAATAAGATCGAAATCGTCCCACCTGGTGGCTCAGCTGCTGGCTCAAAAGACAAGGACAGCACTGAAAGCACCATATCAGGATCAGCTTTGGTAATCGCCCGCGTTTTAACGCTGAGAACGCCATCGAACGCGAGCAGAGCACGTACGCGCCCTTGCGGTCCGCGCTTAGACTTTGAATCTTCCCACTGAAAGCGGTTCAGTTCGAGCGTAAAGCGCCGACGTTTGCGATCATATTTGAGGTTCTCAGCTTTCAAAACAGAGTCTTGAACGGCGCTGGAAATCACTTCCAGGTCAGCCGTTTCCTCTGCGATCAATCGCAATGCCCTGCCCTCAGCCATGTTATCCTCTATTCTCCGTCGACGCGCTCTATTTGAGCGCCGCAGCCAGAGAGTTTCTCTTCCAAACGTTCAAAACCACGATCCAAATGATAGATCCGATTCACCTGTGTCTCACCTTCGGCAGCGAGTCCAGCGATGACCAGTGAGACAGAGGCGCGCAAGTCAGTCGCCATCACAGGCGCACCGCGCAGCTGTTTCACACCTTGAACGATCGCTTCCTTACCACGCACCTGTATATCGGCGCCAAGTCGCGATAGCTCGGGTGCGTGCATGAAGCGATTTTCAAAGATGTTTTCGCGAATGACGCTCGTCCCGTCTGCGATCGACATCAGCGCCATAAATTGCGCTTGCAAGTCGGTTGGAAACCCTGGGTGTGGCTGCGTATCGACATTGATCGCTTGCAGCGCAGACCCGTTGCGTTGAACGCGAATGGTGCCCGCTCCTTCATCTGCGTCGACAGTGACCCCGCATCGCTGCATGGCGTCTATCATCGCGCCAAGTGCTTTGACTGGCGCACCCTCCAGCGTGACGTCCCCGCCCGCAGCAGCAGCGGCCATGGCATAGGTCCCGGTTTCGATACGGTCTGGCATGACGGAATGCTGCGTCCCGGAGAGGGTCTCGACGCCTTCAATCGTGACCGTTGCCGTACCAGCGCCGCTAACCTTCGCGCCCATCTTATTGAGACAATCTGCGAGATCGGCGATTTCGGGCTCGCGTGCAGCGTTTTCCAAAACGGTCGTGCCTTTCGCCAAAGTGGCCGCCAGCATCGCGTGCTCGGTTGCGCCAACAGAGACTAACGGAAACACAACTTTGGCGCCTTTCAGCCCATGGATCGCGGCGGCTTTCACATAACCCGCTTCAACCTTCAGATCCGCACCCAGCGCTTCGAGGGCATTCAAATGCAAATCGACCGGTCGCGCGCCAATCGCGCATCCACCTGGCAGAGACACGGTCGCATGGCCTTCCCGGGCCAGCATTGGGCCAAGCACGTTAAAGCTCGCCCGCATTTTCCGGACTTGATCATAAGGCGCGATCGTTGAGGTCAATTCAGCCGCGTTGAGGCGGCACTCATTGTCGCCCTTCGGCCAATAGACTTCGACCCCTAGGCTCGCCAGCAATTGGCTCAAGAATCGCGTATCAGCCAAGTTGGGCATATTGGTCAGCGTTAAAGGCTCTCTGGTCAGCAGTGTGGCCGCCATAAGTTTCAACGCAGAATTCTTCGCACCGGAGATCGGGATCGTGCCGTTGAGCGTTCGCCCGCCTGTAATTTTCAAACTGTCCATAGTGGATGTCTATACCGGCCCGCACGGCGAACGAAAGGCGCAATTGCGGCAGCTTCTTAGCGTATCGTGCAAGCGCTTTGACATATTATCGAATATCGATATATCTAGATCTTGCTGTCATAGATCTA
>JBCBGJ010000101.1:0-7990 GCA_038526925.1 Pseudomonadota bacterium | reverse complement strand
TCCGTCGTGATGGGGCGTAGCGCTTCTAAAACTTTGATCTTTTCGGTGCGGATCGCATCGCCATCGATTGAGTTTGGCGGCTCCATTGCGATCAAACACAAGAGTTGTAACAGATGGTTCTGCACCATGTCCCGCAAAGCGCCAGACCCATCATAGTACCCAACACGGTCACCAACGCCGTAATGCTCGGCTACCGTGATTTGAATGTGATCAATCGCGGTTCGGTTCCAAAGCGGCTCAAACAATGAGTTGGCGAACCGCAAAACCATCAAATTCTGTACAGTTTCTTTGCCGAGATAATGATCGATACGATAAATACATTCTTCAGCGAAAACGGCGCCAACACCTTCATTGATTGCCCGCGCCGATGTGAGATCAGTTCCAACAGGCTTCTCCAAGACGACGCGAGACGATCCCGCATTCAATCCCGCCTTCCCAAGCGCTTCACAAATCGGCACATAGATTTTCGGGGTCACAGCCAGGTAAAATACGAGGGGCCGCTCTTCCTGGATGGTCAGGAGATTCTTCAACTCTTCCCAGTCCGCGTCTGGCTTCGTCGCGTCCATGGCGACGTAATGAAGATGCTTCTCGAACTTCTTCCACTCGGACTTGCTGAGATTGTCTGGCGTCGCTTCTTCGCAAGCTTCGAATGCAAACGATCGAAACGCCTTATCGTCCATCTCTGAGCGAGACACACCAATGATTCGCGAATCCTCCGGAATTTGTCCGTCGGCCCAGCGATGATACAAGGCAGGCAAAAGCTTCCGACGCGCCAAATCGCCGGTGCCGCCAAAGATTACAATGTCGAACGAGCCGACGGGAATAAACTCCGCCATACCGCTCCCTTTTGATATAGTTTTTCCAAGGATCGTATGCGCTTACGTGACAGCGGTGTCAACGCTTTAGCGACGTCGCGTCAGCTCTAAATGTACTGGCTGAAAACCAAAAGACCCGGCCGCGTATGGGCCGGGTCTCAAGTGTTTGCAACGCCTAGAGCATCTTAGTTGCGGGTCTTATCAACCAAACGGTCATTTTGCGCCCAGTGCATCATACCACGCAGCTTCTCTCCCACCTCTTCGATCAGATGGTCGTTGGTACGGGCACGCATAGATAAGAATGACGGTGCACCGGCCTGATTCTCAAGCACCCAATCGCGAGCAAATTTGCCTGACTGAATGTCGTCGAGAACTGCCTTCATGGCCTTCTTGCTTTCGCTATCCACAACACGTGGACCTGAGACATACTCGCCATACTCAGCTGTGTTCGAGATTGAGTAATTCATGTTGGCGATGCCGCCCTCATAAATCAGGTCAACGATGAGCTTGGTTTCGTGCAAGCACTCGAAATACGCCATCTCGGGGGCATAGCCAGCCTCAACGAGCGTTTCGAAGCCCGCTTTGATCAGCTCGACAATCCCGCCGCATAGAACAGCTTGCTCGCCGAACAGGTCTGTTTCTGTTTCTTCTTTGAACGAGGTTTCGATGACGCCAGCGCGCGTGTTGCCGATACCTTTTGAGTAAGACAGTGCAACGTCTTTCGCGGTGCCGGTCGCGTCTTGATGGATCGCGATCAGTCCTGGCAATCCAAATCCCATCTGGTATTGCGCACGTAGCGTGTGACCTGGGCCTTTGGGAGCCGACAGAGAGACATCGACGCTGGCTGGCGGGCGGATCAGGTTATAGTGAATGTTAAAGCCGTGGCCGAACATGATATGCTGACCGTCACGCACGTGTGGTTCGATCTCATTTGCCCAAAGCACTGCCTGCTTCTCATCCGGGACCAGGATCATCACGACGTCTGCCCACTGCGTTATCTCGCTTGGGCTCATGACTGTTAGGCCTTCAGCTTCCGCTTTAGGCTTTGACGCAGACGTTGCCTGCAATCCGATGCGCACATCGACGCCATTATCTTTCAAGTTGAGCGCATGCGCGTGGCCTTGGCTACCATACCCGACGACGCCGACCTTTTTTCCCTGGATCAGGGCGAGGTCTGCATCCTGCTCATAATAAATATTCATCTCTACATTACTCCTTAGAGGGTCATTCTTGCGGCCTGCAGGGCCGGTTCTATTTCAGTTGATGGTAATATCTCGAGGCGGTTACCGCGGCGCATTAGGCTTTGCTCGAGCATTCTAAGTTGACCGAGCGCAGAGGCGTCGATTGTTCGAACGGCCGTCAGATCAAGCTGGCAATCGCTTGGTTTTTGCGCAGCTACCGACAGATTCTCGCGGACCTCGCTTCGGGTTTCGATAACAAGATCGCCGGACAATGTCAGTGCGCTTCCATTGAAAGCCGCCTCAACTGCCCGGACACCACGCTTTGTTCGAGCGACCTTTTTCAATCGACCAAGACCACCGCTCACAATGCCGATAAAGTCTTTGCCATCGTTCCAATAGCGCTTCCAAAGGGATGGCTCAGCGATTACTCGCCAGACCCATTCAAGGCCGATTTGCGTGGCCCATTTCGGCGCTCGTTTGATCGATCCGGCGACGAAGTCTACTACCGCACCCAGGTGAGCGATCACTGGCGCCTCGAGTTCAGATTGATTGTGTTCGATCCAGTCTTGTCCTTTAGCAGCCCCGAGCGAAACAATGACAAAGTCCGGCTTCGCGGCATTGATCTTATCGCGGATTTCACTGGAACTCATGCTCTCAACGTCGCCAAATCCAGGATTATGCCATCCCGCGGCGGTCAGTCGCCCTTGTTCATCGTTCAGAGCATTATAGGCGGCTTCAGCAGCGCCTTCACGCCCGCCGAAGAAGAAAATTCGGATTGGCTTGGCATCCGCTGATGCGTCCTCCCTCAACCGATCAAAGAGGTCAGATCCCGCGACACGCTCATTCAACGGCATACCCAGCTGACGGGCGAGCCAAACGACAGGCGCGCCGTCGGCAAGGCTGAGATCTGCATTAACGATTTGCCGCATCGCATGATCACTCTTGAGCGCCCGCACCAACCAATTCACGTTTGGGGTCACAAAAGACAAACGCGTACGCGTGTCGACCGCTTGCTCAATCAGGCGCGCTGCCTCATCGAGACTGACATTGTCTAACGGCATCCCAAAGATCGCCCAGACATCGCGGTCGAACGCCGAATTCATCCTTTCTCGGCCCCTCTCTTGATCGAGAGGACACCTGTGCGGCTGACTTCGACGAGCCCAAGGGGATCCATGAGCGCGCAAAACTGATCTATCTTGTCGCTCGCTCCGGTGAGTTCAAAGATGAAGCTCTTATTGGTCGTATCAATCACGCGCGCGCGAAAAATCTCCGCGATCCGCAGCGCTTCAACACGTTTCTCGCCCTCGCCTGCAACTTTGATCAAAGCGAGCTCGCGCTCGATGCCGCGCTTAGATCGTGTTATGTCTGTGACGCTTGCGACGGGAACAAGGCGCAATAATTGGGCTTCGATCTGTTCCAGCGTGTGGGCTGTTCCGGCGGTGACAATTGTAATCCGTGAGCGATGTCGATCACGATCCACTTCCGCCACTGTGAGACTTTCAATATTGTATCCACGGGCAGAGAAAAGACCCACAACTCGGCCGAGAACGCCCGGCTCATTGTCGACGATCACGGCAAGCGTCCGGCGCTCGTCATCCTCTTCAACATGGCTCATATCATATGCACTGGCAGGGTTATCGCTCACTGTAGAGTCTCCTTGCGCTCGCCGAGATTTATTCCCGGGCGCCGTGATTTAAGTGTGGATAGAAGCGCGTTCGAGCGCTCAATCGCGTCGCCTCTTTGATCCAGTCTTTGGTCATCATAGCGATCCACCACAGTATCGCGGCGACGCGGGTCGAGGTGCGCTTGCAGTTCAGATACAAGCAGTCGACGACAATCTTCGATGTACTCTGCGCTGTTATCAGCGGTCGGACCGCCCTGACGCGTCAGTGACTCCACCTCATAATAGGCAAACATGAGTGCATCCAAAATAGGCGGACGGGAGCCTCGATAGGCCCCCTCTTTTTCAACGCCTTTGCTTTGTGGATCGATGTTCGGAAAGAACAATCTGCCCCGCTCCACCAACGATGAGAGCGCAAGAAGCATATTTACGCGCTGTTGGAAGAAGCTTTGGTCGTTTGCTTGGTGCTGGCGGGTTCGCGCAAACATCGCCGCGCGATTGAGCGTATCAATACATGCATTGCCCCAAGCCAGGCTCTGTGAATCGATGCTATGGCGCAAGTTTTCCATCTGCAAAGACCGCTGTTTGCGCGTCTCGTTGCGACTGACCAAAGCGCCGAAAACGGCGATCACCGCTGACAGAATGGCAACCACAATTTCAATATGATTGTTGAGCCATGCCAACATGTTCTCAATCCTTCCGGCTTGTACTGTGCGCGAAGGAAAGCTTTTGCCAGAGGCTTGCGCTGCGGAAAAGAGGCCAGATGTCATCAGACAAGCTTTCGTCCGGCCTCATCGATTTCGTCGCCGGTGATTTCCGACAGGATCATATCATTGTGCGCCGCCCCTGATGGGATCATTGGCAAGCAATTCTCCGCCTTGGTCACGCGGCAGTCGAAAATCACCGGACCATCATAATCAATCATTTCCTGAATTTTCGCGTCGAGTTCATTCGGATCATCACAGGCAAGACCCAGAGCGCCGTACGCTTCCGCGAGTTTCACGAAGTCAGGCAGGCTTTCAGAGTATGAGTGAGAGTAGCGCTCTCCGTGCAAAAGCTCCTGCCACTGGCGAACCATTCCCATCCACTCATTGTTGAGGATGAAGATTTTGATCGGTAAATTGTGCTGAACCGCGGTCGACACTTCTTGCAAAACCATCTGCACCGAGGCCTCACCCGCAATATCAATTACGAGCGCATCCTTATGCGCAGCCTGGATACCAACCGCAGCTGGCAAGCCGTATCCCATTGTGCCAAGCCCGCCGCTGGTCATCCAGCGGTTCGGCTCTTCGAAGTGATAATGCTGAGCCGCCCACATTTGGTGCTGACCTACCTCGGTCGAAATGTAAGTTTCCTGATCCTTAGTCAGCTCATAAAGGCGCTCAATCGCATATTGCGGTTTGATTTCAGTCTCGCTGCCAGCATAGGCGAAACAGTTGCGCGCCCGCCATCCGCTGATTTGCGCTTTCCAGTCTGAGATGTCCTTCGGCTTGGCTTTGCCCCAGGCTTTGATCATCGCGTCCAAAGCTTTGCGCGAGTCCGCAATGACCGGCACATCCGCGCGAATGACTTTGTTGATCGAGCTTGGATCAATATCGATATGGATCTTCTTTGATCCTGGAGAAAACGCATCGATGCGACCGGTAACGCGGTCATCGAACCGCGCGCCGACACAGATCATCAAATCACAATCATGCATCGCATTGTTGGCTTCGTATGATCCGTGCATGCCAAGCATACCAAGCCAATCCTCATGGCTCGCCGGAAAGGCACCAAGGCCCATCAATGTAGACGTCACCGGAAACCCAGTAATCTTTTGGAGTTTGCGCAGCGACTCGCTGGCTCCTGGTCCAGAATTGATGACACCGCCGCCCGTATAGAAGACCGGCCGTTTTGCCAGTTTCATCAGTTCGACCGCGCGCTTGATCGCATTCGGATCAGGATCAGTTTGAGGCTTGTATGTGGCTTTGTGAATTCCGTCTTTTCCTACGTAAGTTCCGGTCGCAAACTGCACGTCTTTTGGAATATCGATGACAACGGGCCCGGGACGGCCGGTGGTCGCGATTAGAAACGCTTCATGGATCGTCCGCGCCAATTCATTGACATCAGTTACCAAGTAATTGTGCTTGGCGCAGCAGCGCGTAATGCCGACCGTGTCACACTCTTGGAAAGCATCGGTACCGATCAAATGCGTCGGCACTTGTCCGGTGAGGACCACCATCGGAATAGAGTCCATCATCGCGTCGGTGATCGGCGTGACCATATTGGTGGCCCCTGGGCCTGACGTCACCAAGGCAACGCCTGCATTTCCGGTCGAACGCGCATATCCTTCTGCAGCGTGGCCCGCACCTTGTTCGTGGCGAACGAGAACGTGTCGGATCGATGGTTCAGTAAAGAGTGCATCATAAATTGGAAGCACAGCCCCGCCGGGATAACCGAACATCACCTCCACCCCTTGTTCCTTTAGCGCAGTGATGACGATTTCTGCGCCAGTCATCTGGTCAGTGTCGGTCTTGGCCTTAGGCTTGGTCTGCATTTCCATGATCTTGATCCTTAAGGGTTTGCAGGGGTTGGTGGGGTGAGTTTCAGGTTAAAAAAAAGGGTCTCTGTGAAGAGACCCGGTTATAAGCACCTGCTGCCGACGAAGTATAACGTCAGCGCAGGTGCCTAATAACGAGTACGACTGTTGGACGCATGAAGCGTTTCCTCCCAAAAGTTAATTGGGGCATAACTTACCGTTTATGCCCCGTCAACCTCCTTATAGAGGGCATGAATTACCCTTAATCGATCTTCGATGGCGAGGCTTGGAATTCGCGGCCAAAATGGGAATTGTCGCCCAATCCATGTGAACTGCCGTTTGGCATATCGACGGGTATCTCGTTTCGCATTTTCTGCCGCGCCTTCAGCGCTCATTTCGCCTTTCAAATAGGCGATCAGCCAAGGAATACCGTGGGCTTTCATGGCGGGCAGGTCTTCCGGCAAGTTCTGGCTTGCGAGTCCTCGCGCCTCCTCCATCGCCCCTTCCATCAACATACCCTCGAAGCGACGATCGATACGGGCATAAAGCCGGGAGCGGGTTGGCGTCAGCGCCACACCCATCCATTCACCGTCTCCAAGAATCGGTCGCCCTTTCTTTCCCTGGAAGCTGGAAATGGATTTGCCGGTTGCCAGCCAAACCTCCAAAGCGCGAGACAATCGCTGTTTATCACCCTCTCCCAGCCGCTCCGCTGTTTCTCGATCTACTTGCTCTAGCTTTTCACGCAAAGCCGGCACGCCGCCCGCTTTGAAAATCTCCGTGACATCACTGCGAACATCTTCAGGCACCGGCGGAATCTCAGACAGTCCTTCGATCAACGCCAAATGATAGAGACCCGTACCGCCAATAAGGATCGGAACTTTTCCGCGGCGCTGCACTTTGGCAATCACCGGCTTGACGTCATCGAGCCATTTGCCAGTAGAATAGCGCTCACTCGCAGGCACATTTCCGAAGAGATGATGTTCGATGCCGGCCATCTCTGAGGCCGCTGGGCGGGCGGAGATAACTCTTAAATCTCGATAGACCTGCATAGAATCGGCGTTTATGACCTCGCCACCCAAACGCTTGGCAAGGGCGACAGAGAGCGCCGACTTGCCACTTGCGGTTGGTCCATGAATTAAGATTGCAGGCTTCATGCATTTAGTCGTAAGAAGCAGGCCGCTAAGCGTAAAGCTAGGAATGCTGCGATGACGGACAAAACTCTTCGCTCTTCACATGTCGCCACAGCGGTTGCGCCAGTGAGTTATGGCTTCATGAGGCTCGGTGCAAAGCTGGAAGCCGCCTGCCAGTCTGCAGGTCTCATTCAGACCAGTCATGTCCGATTATTGGGAACTGAAGAAAAATGGGCGGCGGTTGAGATTGCGGTTGCGCTCGGCGATGGCGATATCCAAGCGGCGCGCGCGCAGCTGCGTGACACGTTCGACGGCTCGGCCGATGTCGCGCTTTTGCCCGCGCGCAATCGCCGAAAACGGCTCCTCATCTCGGATATGGATTCGACAATCATCCAACAAGAATGCTTGGACGAACTTGCCGCCTATGCCGGACTAAAAGACGAAATCGCTGCGATCACCGCCCGCGCCATGGCAGGCGAGCTTGATTTCGAAGGCGCGCTAACTGAGCGTGTGGGCAAGTTGAACGGCTTATCTCTAAACGCCCTCGCGCAATGCTATGACGAACGGATCACCCTGATGCCGGGTGGGTCCACGCTCACGGCAACGATGACAGCCAATAGTGCTTATTGCCTGCTTGTGTCTGGCGGCTTCACCTATTTTACCGGACGCGTCGCTGAAGCGGCCGGGTTCCAGGGAGATCGCGGCAATGTCTTGATTGATGATGG
>JBCBGJ010000100.1:0-7991 GCA_038526925.1 Pseudomonadota bacterium | reverse complement strand
GCTTCATGGCAGTTTGGCTCTTATTACGTGGACCCGATTTAGGGGCGAACCCCTATAGAATAAACGGGATTAAAGGACGCACTACTGTAAAACCCTATAAGGGATAACCCCTATAAGGATTTTCTTTAGGCGTCATAGCCTGGGGCTTCGCGGTCCAGTTTCCGCAAGAGGCCTGGCCACGCGAGCATATTCGCGAGCGTTTTTGTACCTTCCGGATTGGACTGGCTTTTTACCACGTCCTGCACCTCTTGCGACGGAATGATCATGTTTTCGCGTCCGGCCGTTAATGCACGAACTTGCATTGAACACGCACGCTCTAAGAAGAACATGCGGAGGAAACACTCTGCAGCCGTGCCTCCAACCGTGAGGGTGCCGTGATTGTACAGCATCATATTGTTCTTATCGCCCATGTCGGCGACCAAGCGCTCGCGTTCACCGTGATCCAGAGCGACGCCCTCATACACGTGATAGGCTAAGTCGTGGCGCGCCAGCATGGCGGTTTGGCTCAACGGCAGCAGACCTTCTTTATTTGCGGATACGGCAACACCATCATCTGTATGTACATGCATGACGACCTGCGCATCGTCCCGCGCGGCATGAATGGCAGAGTGAATTGTGAAGCCTGCTGGATTAATGAAGTAAGGCGTTTCCTGAACAACATTACCGTCTAAGTCGACCTTTACGAGCGACGACGCGGTGATCTCTTCGAAGAACATGCCATAGGGGTTGATCAGGAAGTGATGATCGGGACCTGGCACGCGGTGAGAGATGTGCGTGAAGATCATATCGGTCCAGCCATAAAGGGCGGTCAAACGGTACATCGCGGCGAGATCCACCCGGACTTTCCATTCTTCTTCGCTTACCTGTCCTTTGAGGCTCGTAATTTGCATTCCATCGGCCATGTTGGTCCACTCCCGGCTTGTCGTTTTCACTACAGTACAGGCAAGCTTCCGTTTGGGCAATTCAGGCAAATGCTTGACCCGGCGTTCGATGCTCCCGAGATAGGATCCCATGACGACTTGTATTGCCTTCACCGCCTCGAAGCGCCCGGAAGCTCAGGAGGCCCTTCAGCGCTTGACCCAAAAGTATGGGCAATATGACGAAGACAAAGCCGATGTGATCGTCGCACTCGGTGGTGACGGCGCGATGCTTGATGCGATGCGGCGCCGATTTGAGGACCATAAGCCAGTTTATGGCATGAACCGCGGTACCGTCGGATTTCTCATGAACGAATATGACGAAGCGGATCTCATTGCCCGCATCGATCGCGCCGAACGCGCTAGCGTCAAGCCACTGCGAATGAGCGTGACCGATATCCACGATCAAACGCATGAGCGTCTCGCGATCAATGAAGTCTCGATCCTTCGACAAACCGCTCAAACAGCGAAAGTCAGAATTATCGTCGACGGCAAAGAGCGCATGGCTGAGCTGTCGTGTGATGGTGTGATGGTGGCCACACCTGCTGGCTCAACGGCTTACAATCTGTCCGCACATGGCCCTATCTTGCCGATTGGCGCGAACTTGCTGGCGCTCACCCCTGTTAGCGCGTTCCGACCAAGACGTTGGCGCGGCGCCCTCCTACGTCATGACGCTCATGTCGATATCGAAGTTCTCGATCCAGAACGCCGCCCGGTAGCTGCGGCGGCAGACAATCAAGAAGTCAGAGACGTGACGCGCGTCTCGATACACGCGGACAGAACGCAACATCTAACAATGCTATTTGATCCAGGGCACGCGCTGGATGAACGCATATTGCGTGAACAATTCGCCTTCTAATGTTAACCCTTCCCCGGGCTCTGCTCAGGCGTTTGTTAAACCTCATGCGCTATGAGTGACGGCATGGTTAAGTCACTATTCAAGATGTTCAAAAAGCCTGGGTCGAGCAAAGAGCTCCTCACCGAGCTTGATATCTCACGCGTTACTGGTGAGTCTCCTACCCCGGCAGAGGTCGAAGCCCCAACTGAGGCGAGCACACCTGAAATCGACGTCGAAAATTGGAAGCAAAGCGATCTAGATTTGCTGCAACTGACGTGGGAAGGCTGCTGCCAAGACCCGAGCAGCGAAGAAGCGAGCACGGCGTTCCGGACCGCATTACACAATCTCCATGGCGCCTCTGGCGCTTATGGTGGCGGCGCGCTCACCCGCTTGTCAGGGTCGCTTCACATCCTGGTCTCAGGCGTTGAAGATTTGCAGGCGGAAGCCGCGTTGATCAATCTTCACGTCCAAGCTTGCCGAGCCACTGGTATTGCTGACACGGACGCGTCTGACGATGTTGCAGACGCCGTGTGTGATGCGCTTGAACGTCAAGTCACAGCCCGCATTAGCGCTGAAGCTGCAGCCTAGCTGACGCCCTGAAATCCTTCGACTTCGCGCTTCGGTTTGTCGCCGCGGTCAATGCCGAGCAATAGCACGACGGCTGATGCGACGAAAATCGACGAGTACGTTCCGACGATCACACCGAAGATGAGCGCGAAGCTCATGCCGCGCAGAACTGGGCCGCCGAATAAGAAGATCGAAAGTAGCGCGAGAAGTGTTGTTCCGGACGTCAAAAGCGTTCGGGACATGGTCGCGTTGATCGCCAAATCGACGACTTTGAACAGCTCGAGTTTCTTATATTTCCGAGCTTCCTCGCGAACGCGGTCGAACACGATAACCGTATCGTTCATAGAATAACCGACAATCGTCAAAAGCGCCGCGATCGTTGCGAGGTTAAACTCAAATCCGGTGAGCGCGAACATGCCCATGGTCAAGATCACATCGTGGAACAAAGCTGCCACCGCACCCAGCGCATACTGCCATTGGAAACGGAACGAGATGTAGACCATCATCAGTCCCAAAGCGACGGTCAGAGCGATGATACCGGAGCGGAACAGCTCTCCTGAGACCTTTGGCCCAACGGAGGCTTCAGAGCGGATTTGGAACCGCTCTGCACCGATCAACTCACGAAGCGCCGCGCTAACTTCATCCCCTGCCCGGTTTTGAGCATCATCTGGCGTCTCATCGCCAACGGGGGGTTGAGGTTTAAAGCGCACAACTGCGATATTGGGGGCGTTTGGACCTGTCCCGCGCGCAGAGTTTACCTGCACTTCGCCAACAATAAGCGGCTCCACGACATCGCGAATGTCTTGCGCCGCGACATCATCAGGCTGTTCGATTTCGATTACGGCGCCGCCCGCAAAGTCGATCCCCAGATTCAAGCCTTTTGTCGTCAACATGACGGCAGATCCGATCAGCGCCACGGTCGAAATGACGAGCGCAATAAAGCGCAAGCTCATAAACGAGACTTTGGTTTTCTCAGGCCATAGACGAAGAAGCATCAAATATTTCCTTGCTTACATGGCCAAGCGCTTGGGGCGCATGGTGCGAAGATAGAGGACGGTGAACCAACGGGTCACAACGAAGGCGGTAAAGACGGAGGTTAGAATACCAATCGCCAATGTGACCGCGAACCCTTTCACCGGTCCGGATCCAACCAAGTAGAGAATAGACGCCGCGATAAAAGTCGTAATGTTCGCATCCAAAATCGCTGAAAGCGCGCGCTCATATCCAGCCTGAATAGCGGTTGCTGGGGAGCGGCCATTGGATTGCTCTTCGCGAATACGCTCAAACACGATCACGTTCGCGTCCACCGCCATACCTATGGTGAGAATGATCCCCGCAATGCCCGGTAGCGTTAGGGTCGCCCCGAAACCGGACAACGCGCCGATGATCAGAACGATGTTTGAAAGCAGTGAGCCAACAGCAAATCCGCCAATCAACCCGTAAGCCAGGACCATAAATACGCCGACCAGCGCCAGTCCGATCAGGCTCGCCCGTGAGCCTGCCGCGATAGATTCTGCGCCAAGCGTTGGACCAACTGTCCGCTCATCCAGGAAATTCAGTTTCGCCGGAAGCTCCCCCGCTTCGATGATCGCAGCTAGGTCTTCGGCTTCTTCGATGGTGAAGCGCCCCTCGATAATCACGTTTCCGCCCGGAATGGGGGTCCGGATCGTTGGGGATGACATCGAAACGCTATCCAGAACGATCGCGAAGTTACGACCGACATTGTTACGGGTCAGATTATAAAACTTCGTGGCCGCTGTGCTGTTCAAGCGGAAACAGACAGCTGGGAAGTTTGCTTCATCGAAGCAGCGGTTCGCCGTAGCGATATCTGCACCAGTCAATTCCGGAATACGATTGATCAGAATTTGACCTGCTTCCATGGAATCAATCAGCCATCCGCGCTGCGGTGGTCTCGGGACGTCCATCTCCGCGTGAGATCTTGGTTGATTGATCGAGATTCGCCATGTTAAACGTCAAACGGCCGGCTTGACCGAGAATATCTTTAATCCGTTTCGGGTCCGCCTCGCCGGGCGCCTCCAGAATAATCCGGTTATCGCCTTGGGGCGTGATGGAAATCTCCGCGACACCATCCGGGTCAATCCGGCGGCGTATGATTTCCATCATCTTCGCCTGTGCGTCCGTGGCAAGCGCTGTGCGAGCGTTCGCAGGGACGGTTAGCTGAATAAACTGGTCGCCAGTTTGCTGAACGCGGAACAATTCAGTTTGGGTCGTCCCAATCGTCGGATTAATCCGATTCAGCCGGCGAATGGCCTCATCCATGTCTTCTTCTGGGTTGAGGATCTCGATGGTCAAACGGTCTTCGTTCTGGACCGGCGGGTTTCGCTCCACCAGTGGGTTCCGATTCAGCGCAGAGCGGATATCAGCCTGCACCGTTTCAAGGCGGTTTGCAGCGATTTCAGCCGGGTCGATTTCCATCAAGAGATAGACGCCGCCTTGCAAATCGAGGCCCAGATTCAGCTTTCCGCTGGGCAAGAACCACCAGGAATCTTCTGACTCTTGAAGCTGCTGCTCGTAAGCCGCAACCGCGACCTCATTTGTCGGGTCAGAAACTTCTTTCGGCGCGATGCCGAGGAAGCCGTCTGAGAACATGTTTGGCATCGCGAGGATGGTTCCCCAGAGGAGAACAACAACGATCAGTCCAACTTTCCAAATCGGAAAATTCAGCATGGCTGTTTGCCTTTATCTTAGTCGTTCGCCGCGACTGGGGTGTTTTTGTCTTTTACGTCGGCAATCATGCCCTTAAGCGAGCGGACCCGAACCCCATCAGCGAGCTCTACAGTGACTTCAGTGTCCGCCACGCGAGTCACCTTGCCGATCAAACCACCTGCTGTGACGACTGTGTCACCCTTTTTCATCCCTTCAATCATCTGACGATGCTTCTTTTGGCGCTGTTGTTGAGGACGAATGAGTAGGAAGTAAAAAATCAGAATCAGCGGCACGAACATGATCAAACTAGAGACCAAGCTGCCGCCCGCCGCAGCTTCTTGAGCAAATGCAGCTGGTGCCATAGCCAGCGCAGCGAGGATCAGTGGAATGAATTTCCGCATGAGGGATCTGCCTTCATCAAATCAATTGCGCTCGTATATCGACGCCCCCGCCCTTTAGCAATTGGTCGAGTGCGATCATTCTTGCCTTCAGATCAAAACAAAGCGCCCTCGATTCAAGGACGCTTTGTGGAAAACTTGTCCTGACGCTGTTTCGCTAAGCGTCTTCGCGCAAATACATCGAGTTTTTAGGCGCCGCGAAAAGGCGCTGGACCATGGGTTCAAAGAACTCCAGCGACTCGCTCTCATAGTCTGGATCAAAGGCGGATTGGTCGTAGAGATGACAGAACTGCGCGGTATACTCGTAATAGGGATGATCCTTGAATTGATCGCGCATATTTCGGTCGAGACCGAGATGATGGAAGAAGTAATAGCCTTGGAACATGCCATGATTGGCGACCATCCAATAGTTTTGTTCTGACACAAATGGCTTGAGGATCGCAGCGGCCACGTCAGGGTGATTGAAACTTCCGAGTGTATCACCAATGTCATGCAGCAGTGCGCAGACCACATACTCTTCGTCGCGACCATCGCGGTGCGCCCGTGTCGCCGTCTGCAGCGAATGGGTCAGCCGGTCGACCGGGAAACCGCCATAGTCTCCGTCCAACAAGCGCAGGTGATCAAGCACGCGTTTCGCGAGACCTTGATTGAAGTGTTTTGAATGCTCGGCAATGACATCCCAGTCTTCTTTTGTGCCTTCGAGCATCTGCTTGAATTTCGCCTGAACTGGTGCGTATCCGTCGGCCATCATTCACTCCCGTTTTTGTATCGCCCCTAGAATGGACATTGACGCGAAGTCCGGTCAAACAGAATAAGTGAGCAAACATTCACTTGCATTTTCCAAACCCCTATGTTAGTAAGCGCTCACAATTGGAGTTATCTGATCATGACTGTCACCGAACACAAACGCCCCCGCGCCCGAAATGCACGGCCTAAAATCGAAAAAGCGGCCTTAGAATTGTTCATTCGCGAAGGCGTCGATGCCGCCACCACACGCGAAATTGCGGATGTGGCTGGTGTCTCTGAAGGTGCTTTGTACAGACACTATAAGGGCAAAGACGAACTCGCGCTGGCCCTGTTCATGGACACGCATAACCGCCTGGGCGAGATGATGGCGTCGGCCTTTCTCAGCGACGGCACGATCGAGGAAAAAGTCCGCGGCGCGGTGACGGCCTATTGCGCCTTTGCCGATGAAGACTGGCTGTCCTTCAGCTATCACTTGGTCTCGCTGAACCGCTACCTACCTCACGACACGCGCCGCGATGATGATCCGGTTTCTGTGGTGGAGACGCTGATCGAGCACCTGATGGACACAGGTGAGCTCCCAAAAGGCGACCCGGCCATCATGGCGGCAATGAGCCTAGGCGTGGTGATGCAGTCGGGCCTCAACAAGATCTATAATCGCCTACCCGGCACGTTTAGTCAGCATATCGAGACGCTCACGCGAACCATCCTGGCGATCCTTTATCAGAAATAGCAATCAACCAATCTAGGAGTTCCTCCTCATGATACGTGGTGTTCTTTTCACGGGCGTTTATTACGCCCTCTCCCTAATCTATGTCCTGATTTCACTGCCCTTCTTGGCGCTGCCAGGACGCGGGCCGGTGACGGCGATCATCCGCTCTTATACCCGCGCGGTGAACCTTGCCCTCCACTGGATTGGCGGCGTCAAGAAAGAGGTTCGCGGCCGTGAGCGCATTCCGGACGGCGCCTTTATCCTGGCGCCAAAGCATGCCAGCTGGGGCGATGGCTTCATGGTCTATCCAGAGGTCAAGAACTTGGCCTTCGTCACCGGCGACCATTTGGAGCGATTTCCGCTCGTGGGCGGAATTTTGCGCAAACTCGGCGCGATTGTGATCGACACGTGCGGCGGCGGTGAGCGCAAAGCCGCCTCGCTGGCCGAAGGCATGGAGCGCGCCCGCGACGATGGCCGCCGGATCTTGATCTATCCAGAAGGCCATCTCGCCCCGGTGGGGCATCACTTTCGCTACAAGCCCGGCGTCTGGCATATGCAAAAGGCGATGAATGCACCGATTGTTCCGGTGGCGACCAATCTAAACTGTTTTTGGCAACAAGAAGAGATCCTCAAGAAACCGGGCACAGCCGTGATTGAGTTTCTCGACCCGATCCCGGCAGGCCTCTCGAAAGAAGAAACGCTTAGGCGCCTGACAGAGGCTGTCGAAACCCGGTCAGCAGAATTGATCGCGGAGGTCACCGGTCAGCCTGTTCAGCCAACCAAGCTGCTTCCCGATCCTGTGAAGGGCGAGATTGGGAAACCTGATTGCGAAACAGCTGAAACCGCGTCCTAGGCGCTGAGTACGGACGGTCTCTTCAAGGCAAGATAGAGCCCCTATTCCCGTAGATCCCTGCGCAGGCAGGGATCCATGGACCACAATTCCCATTCGCTCTGGCACCAACACTCGTCCCTAGACCCCAGCCTACGCTGGCGTCTCTGGTAATTCAGGCAGCACCAAACCCCTCACAGGGCGCACCCTTGAGGCGATAAGAGACTAGGCGCGCTTGGAACAAACGCAACGTGAACTGCCGCTCTCTCGAGACGGCGTATAGCGCTTGGTCAAAGCGCGCCCATGGCGGCCTATTTTC